>DASPIV010000592.1:0-10041 GCA_035628955.1 Bordetella sp. | reverse complement strand
CAACGCGGGCGGCGTGGCCGTATCGGGCCTGGAAATGAGCCAGAACGCCATCCGCCTGGCCTGGACGCGCGACGAAGTCGACCAGCGCCTGCACGCCATCATGCGCGACATCCATGAAAACTGCGTGCGCCACGGCCAAGGCCGCGGCACGGCGGTGAACTACCTGGATGGCGCCAACATCGCCGGCTTCGTAAAGGTAGCCGACGCAATGCGCCAGCAAGGGCTGTATTAACCCCCGAAGCGCTGCGCGCTTCCACCTCGCGGCTGGCAGGTAGCGAGGTGGCTGACTCCCGCAAGGGTGTCAGACACCGAAATGTGGCGGGGCCTTCTGCCCACGGCGGTGTCAGGCACCCTGACGGGAGCCAGACACCTGGCAATACCCGGCACTCGCGGCGGCGGTCAGTGCCAGTCGTCGCGGTATACGAAGCGCGGCATCTGCCAATTGAAGCGCAGTGCCAGCAAGCGGAAAGCCAGGCCCACCACCAGCGCCACCGGCACCGCCGCATTGGCCGGCAGCCCGGCCGCCAGCAAGCCCATATATAACCCCCCGGTCACGATCGACACGCTGGCGTAGAGCTCTTTGCGAAACAGCAGCGGCACATCGTTGCACAGCACGTCGCGCAGTACGCCCCCGGCGCAGCCCGTGATCATGCCGCTGATGAGCACGACGCTGACCGGCAATTCCATCTGCTGGGCAACCTTGCAGCCGATGATGGTAAAGGCCACCAGCCCCACGGCATCGAGCAGCAGGAACAGGCTGCGCAGGCGCCGCATCAGCGGCGCCCCCAGCGCGGTCAGCAGCGCGGCGCCGGCCGTCATGCCCAGGTATTCGGGATGCGCCACCCAGGTCAGCGGGTAATGGCCCAGCAGCACGTCGCGCAGCGATCCGCCGCCCAGCGCCGTGACGCAGGCGATGATGCACACGCCCATCCAGTCCATGTCGCGGCGGCCCGCCGCCAGTGCGGCCGTCATGGCCTCGGCGACGATGGCCACCAGGTATAGCGTATGCAGCAACGATGTAGACGTTTCAACTGCCATGGGCAACCTCGAAGACAGCGCGCACAGCCGGCCCGGGCCCGCGCGTCAGGCTGACGGTTCCAGCGCGTCGATCGTACGGCGCTGGTTCCAGAGCAGCAACAAGCCCGGCAGCGCGATCGCCACCGTCAGCAAAAAGAAACCCGGCCAGCCCAGGCTATGCACCAACGGTGGCGTCAGGGGGCCGGCCAGATAAATGCGGCCCACCGCCGACAGGGCCGACAGCAAGGCGAATTGCGTGGCCGAATAGCGGTGCTGGCACAGCGCCATCAGCAAGGCCACGAACGATGCGGTGCCCAGGCCGCCGCACAGGTTTTCGATGCCCACCGCGGCGCCCATCAGCCAGATGCTCTTGGGGCTGACCGCGATCACCCAGTAGCCCAGGTTGGAAATGGCCTGCAAGATGCCGAAGGCCATCAGCGAACGATACAGGCCCCAGCGCGCCATCAGCGATCCGCCGGCCAGCGCGCCCACGATGGTGGCGGCCAGCCCCAGCACTTTATTCACCGTACCCACCTCGGTCGGGTCGAAGCCCGCGCCCCGGATCAGGAAGGTGGTGGACAGCGCCCCGGCGAAGGCATCGCCCAGCTTGTACAGCACGATCAGCGCCAGCACGGTATAGGCGCCGCGCCGGCTGAAGAATTCACGGAACGGCTCGACCACCGCCACGCCCAGGTTGCGCGGCGCGCTGGCGGGCTGTTCAGGTTCGGGCGCCCACAAGGTGGCCAGCGCGCAAGCCAGCATCGTTGCGCCCATCAACACATAGGTCGCGCCCCAGCCCAGCCACTGGTCGGCCAGGATCAGGGCCAGCCCGCCGGACACCACCATGGCCAGGCGATAACCCAATACCTTGACGGCCGCGCCCGCTCCCCGCTCTTCGCGGCGCAGCACGTCGGTGCAGTACGCGTCGAAGGCGATGTCCTGGGTGGCCGAGAAAAACGCCACCGCCACCGCCAGCAGGGCCAGCGGCAACAGGGCCGAGGCCGGCGACAGCGCGCCCATGGCCATGATGGCCGCCGCCAGCAATAGCTGCGTGACCAGCATCCAGCCGCGCCGGCGTCCCAGCAACGGGGGCACATAGCGGTCGACCAGCGGCGCCCACAGGAACTTCAGCGTATAGGCCGATCCCACCAGCGTCAGGAAGCCGATTTCTTCCAGCGATACGCCATCGACCGTGGCCCACGCCTGCAGGGTGCCCCCGGTAAGGGCCAACGGCAGCCCGCTGGCAAAGCCCAGCACCAGCAGTGGCGCCACCCGGCGGCTGAAATACACATGGGATGCGGCGGAAATAGAGGGCTCCTGGCAACGGCGGCGCGCTGGAGCGCCGGACACGGCATATTAACCAATGGGCGCCGAGCCCGAGTGTCGGCCGCCGCGCTTCAGGGGCGGGCCTCTTCAAGCCGCGTAGCGGTATACCGCCAGCGTGCTGCGCCAGCCCGGCAGCACGGTGATTTCGCGGTCTTCGTGAAAGGTGGCGCGCTCGAGTATGCGCAGATCGAGCTCACCGGCCAGGCGTTCGAAATCGCGCAGGGTGCACAGATGGATGTTGGGAGTGTTGTACCACTGATAGGGCATTTGCCCGGTCACGGGCATGCGCCCGCGCAAGATGGACCAGCCGTGCGGCCAGTAGCCGAAGTTGGGGAACGACACAATGCCGTAGCGCGCCACCCGCGCCATCTCGCGCAGAATATGTTCGGTACGATGCATGGACTGCAGCGTCTGCGACAGCACCACGGTGTCGAACTGCTTGTCGTCGAACAAGGCCAGCCCGTCTTCCAGGTTTTGCTGGATCACTTCGACGCCGCGGCCCACGCAGGCAATGACGTGGTTGTCGTCGATCTCGACACCCGCTCCGCGCACCTGGCGATGGTCGCGCAGGTACGCCAGCAGTGCGCCGTCGCCGCAGCCCAGGTCCAGCACGCGGCTGCCGGGCTCGATCCAGCTGGCAATGCGGACCAGGTCGGGGCGCATGCCGGCCGTGCGTCCGGAACGGGCGGATACGGGACTCATGCGGGATATCCTTCAGCGCAGGCCGGCACGGATACCGGCTCGGTTGACGGGGCGGCGGCCGAGGCAGCCGCCGCCGGTTCGTTCAGGCCCAGTTCGCGGGCGATGCGGTCGTAGTAGCCGCGCACCACGGCGTGATAGCGCGAGTCGTCGAGCAGGAAGGCATCGTGGCCGTGCGGCGCGTCGATCTCGGCGTAAGTCACCGGGCTGCCGTTCTTGAGCAACGCGCGCACGATCTCGCGCGAGCGCTCGGGCGGAAAGCGCCAGTCGGTCGAAAACGATACCAGCAGGAAATCGGCCTGTGCCGGCGCCAGCGCGCGCGCCAGGTCACCGCCGGTGCCGCGCGCCGGATCGAAATAATCGAGAGCGCGGGTGATCAGCAGGTAAGTATTGGCGTCGAAATAGCGGGTGAATTTCTCGCCCTGGTAGCGCAGGTACGACTCGACCTCGAATTCGACATCGTAGCCGTAGCGGTATGCGCCGCCTTCGGCCGGTTCGCGCTGGGTACGGCCGAATTTCTCGGCCATGTCGTCGTCGGACAGGTAGGTGATGTGGCCGAGCATGCGCGCCACTGACAGGCCGCGGCGCGGCACGGTGTTGTGCGCGTAGTAGTCGCCGCCGTGGAAGTCGGGGTCAGTAATGATGGCGCGCCGCGCCACCTCGTTGAAACCGATGTTCTGGGCCGACAGGCGCGGGGTGCTGGCCACCACGATGCAGTGGGCGACGCGATCGGGGCAGGTGATGGCCCAGCTGAGGGCTTGCATGCCGCCCAGCGAGCCGCCCATGACGGCCGCGAAACGCTCGATGCCGAAATGGTCGGCCAGGCGCGCCTGGGCCTGTACCCAGTCTTCGACCGTCAGCACGGGGAAAGCCGCGCCCCAAGGGCGTCCCGTGGCCGGATTGGCGCTGGCCGGGCCGGTAGACCCAAAGCAGGATCCCAGATTATTGACGCCGATCACGAAATAGCGGTTGGTGTCCAGCGGCTTGCCGGGGCCTACCATGTTGTCCCACCAGCCGACATCGCTCGGGTCGTCGGCGGCCAGGCCGGCGACGTGGTGGGACGCGTTCAGGGCATGGCAGACCAGCACGGCATTGGTGCGCTGCGCATTGAGCGTGCCATAGGTTTCCACCGCCAGTTCGTACGACTGCAGCGATTGGCCACTGGCCAGGGGCAGCGGCTCGTCGAAGCGGATGAGCTGGGGGGTGACGATACCAACCGAACCAGGTTCGGCAGGTGTGGCGGCGTCGGGGGCAAGCCCCCCGGCCGGAGCAAGGGCGGGAGCGGTCATACGGACCTCTTTAGCTGGATTTATAGAGGCGCCCGCAAGCGGATCAGGCAAATCGGCGCCGGTTCAAGCTGTAAAGTTTAGCATTGCCCGCCTCACCCCGTGACCGCCCCGCCAGGCTCCTGGCCCAGATACTCATAGGCGGCGGTGTTCACCCGCGAAATCCGCCATTCCACGGGCTGCCGGTTATACGAATAGGCGACGCGGCGGATTTCCAGCAAGGGGGTGTGCTCGGCCACGCCCAGCCAATCGGCATGCGTGGCGTCGGCCAGGCAGACGCGCAGGCGTTCGTCGGTGGCGATGACATTCACGCCGAATACGTCCTGGTACAGCGCGTACAGGGTACTGGGCCGCTCGCGCAGGTAATGTTCGGCCATGCCGGGAAAGCGCGACTCGGGCAGGCAGATATCGTCGACCATCACCACGTCGCCGTTCAGGGACAGCACGTTCGAGAACTCGTAGACGTGAGCACCGGCCGGCAGCCCCAGTTGCCCGCGCGTGACGGCATTGGCGCGCACGCGGCGGAAACGCAGCAACTGGGTAGACGGGTACGACTTGTGGCCGTCCTGGCGCAGGATGCGGAAAAACTTGAAGAAATGGTGGTTGCGGGTATGCACGGCCACATACGTGCCACGGCCCTGGTGACGCACCAGAATGTTCTCGGCGGCCAGTTCGTCGATGGCCTTGCGCAAAGTACCGATGGATACGCCGAAACGTTCGGCCAGGGTTTTCTCGGGGGGCACGGCGTCGCCCTGCTTCCATTCCCCGCGCGCCAGCGCGGCAAGCACCGCCTGCTTGACCTGGGTGTACAGCGGGCTGCCAAGGGGCACAGTGGTCGAAGTGTTTTTCATGGCGAAACCGGATTGAAGAGGGCGGGATTGTAGCGGCGCGTCACATCGCAATCCGAATCATACAACTCATACATATGATTTAGTTGACTTAGGTTTCCCGCCCGCCTAAGATGCGACGAACCGGCCCGGGACCGAGCAACCCGGGCGGCCATCACACCAGAGAGGACAACAATGATTCACGCCGTATTGCACGATGCGAAAGACACGGTGGCGGTCGCCGTCGTGGAAGGCCTGAAGGCGGGCACCGAACTGAATGCCTGGATCATGGATGAAGACAAGATCATCCATCTGAAGGCGCTGCAGGACATCCCCATCGGCCACAAGGTGGCCCTGAAAGACATGGCGGTCGGCGACACGGTGTTCAAGTACGGCACCGACATCGGCAAGGTGGTCGAACCCATCAAGACAGGCCAGCATGCCCACGTCCACAACATCAAGACCAAGCGCTGGTAAGCGGCTGCGGGTCTTCATTACCGATTACACACATAGGAAACGCCATGGCCATCGTCAATGCTTCGACCACTTTCCGGGGATATCGCCGCGATAACGGACGTGTCGGCGTGCGCAATCACGTCATCGTCCTGCCGGTGGACGATATCTCGAATGCCGCCGCCGAAGCCGTCGCCAACAACATCAAGGGCACACTGGCCCTGCCCCACCCGTACGGCCGCCTGCAATTCGGCGAAGACCTGGAACTGCACTTCCGCACGCTGATCGGCACGGGCTGCAATCCCAACGTGGCCGCCGTCATCGTCATCGGCATCGAAGAAGGCTGGACCAAGCGCGTGGTCGACGGCATTGCCGCGACCGGCAAGCCCGTGGCCGGCTTCAGCATCGAACTGCACGGCGACCACGACACCATCATGCGGGCGTCGCGCCAGGCCAAAGAATTCGTACACTACGCCACCGCCCTGCAACGCACCGAATGCCCCATCTCCGAGCTGTGGGTATCGACCAAGTGCGGCGAGTCGGACACCACCTCGGGCTGTGGCGCCAACCCCACCGTGGGCAATGCCTTCGACAAGCTGTACGAGCTGGGCAGCACTCTGGTGTTCGGCGAGACCACCGAACTGACCGGCGGCGAACACATCGTGGCCGAACGCTGCGCCAACGACGCGGTGCGCGAGCGCTTCATGTTCATGTTCAACCGCTACCAGGAAGTGGTCGACCGCTGGAAGACCAGCGACCTGTCCGAATCGCAGCCCACCAAGGGCAATATCGCCGGCGGCCTGACCACGATTGAAGAAAAGGCGCTGGGCAACATCCAGAAGATCGGCAAGAAGTGCCGGGTGGACGGCGTGCTGGACAAGGCCGAGATCCCCACCGGCAAGGGCCTGTGGTTCATGGATTCGTCGTCGGCGGCCGCCGAGATGGTGACGCTCTGCGCGGCTTCGGGCTACGCGGTGCACTTCTTCCCCACCGGCCAGGGCAATGTCATCGGCAACCCCATCCTGCCTGTCATAAAAATCTGCGCTAATCCGCGTACAGTGCGTACCATGGGCGAACATGTGGACGTCGACACCTCGGCGTTGCTGCAGCGTGAAATCGACCTGGACCAGGCCGGCGACAAGTTGCTGGAGTGCATGCTGGCCACCGCCAATGGCCGCTGGACCGCCGCCGAGGCACTGGGCCACCGCGAATTCGTGCTGACGCGCCTGTACGAAAGCGCCTGATCGGAGCGCAGCGAGGTTTTTCGAAGATGTACGCAGTCCGCATGAATCCGGCCCGATTGACAGCCGGGCCTTGAAGCAATAAGCGGCGTACGCCGCACCGGCGCACAGAATGCCGGGCCCGTACGCCGCAGTACGCCTATCCGGGCGCAATCTCCAAGGAGGAAGACATGAAGCGATTTACGCGTATTGCATCGACCGTCTGTCTGTCGGCCGGCACGTTGCTGGGCACGGCGGCTCGCGCCGAAGTATCGGAACTGACCGTCGCCGTGCAGCCGGGCATCAGCTATCTGTCGCTGATGGTCATGCAGGATGAAAAGCTGATTGAAAAGCACGCCAAGCAGGCCGGCATCGACGACCTGGAAGTGAAATGGTCGCGCTTTGCCGGCGGCAACGTCATGAACGAGGCCGTGCTGTCGGGCAGCCTGCATTTCGCATCGGGTGGCGTGGGCCCGTTGGTGACCATGTGGGCGCGTACCCGCGGCAACCTGAACGTGAAGGCGGTATCGGCCATCAATGCCATGCCGCTTTACCTGAACTCGCGCAACCCCGCGGTCAAGTCCATCAAGGACCTGACCGACAAGGACCGGATCGCCCTGCCCGCCGTACGGGTGTCGATACAGGCCGTGACCCTGCAGATGGCGGCCGAACAGGCGTTCGGCAAAGGCCAGCAGAACCGGCTGGACAAGCTCACGGTATCGCTGTCGCACCCCGACGGCATGACGGCGCTGCTGTCCGGGTCCAGCGAGATCACCGCGCATTTCACCTCGCCGCCCTTCCAGGACTTCGAACTGAAGCAGCCCGGTATCCACCGCATTCTCAGTTCCTATGACGTGCTGGGCGGGCCCGCCACCTTCAACCTGGTGTGGACCACCGAAAAATTCCACAAAGAGAATCCCAAGGTCTATGGGGCTTTCGTCGCGGCGCTGCAGGAAGCCACCGACAAGATCAACAAAGACAAGACCTGGGCGGCCAAGGCCTACCTGCGCCTGGCCAACGACAAGCGCACCAAGCTGGAAGACGTGGTCGAGATTCTGAACAATCCCGATATCTCGTACACACTGACGCCCAAGAACATCATGAAGTACGTGGATTTCATGCATAAAGTGGGGTCGATCAAGGTAATGCCCGACTCCTGGAAAGACCTGTTCTTTCCCAATGCCCAGCAATTGGAAGGTAGCTGAGCGCCGTGTCGAACCCTGCCCCGGCCCAAGGCCGGGGCGCCAAACAGGAGGGCAGGCATGACCGATGCAAGAACTGCCGCGCCGTTGCTGGACGTACGCGGCGTGACCCTGCAGTACAAGACCCCTGAATACCTGATTACCGCCACCTATCGCGTGGACTTCCAGGTACTGCAGGGCGATCGATTCATCTTGCTGGGCCCGTCGGGCTGCGGCAAGTCGACACTGCTGAAAGCCGTGGGCGGCTATCTGCCGCCGGTGGAAGGCGAGATACGGCTGAAGTCGGAAGTCGTCACACGGCCCGGGCCCGACCGCATGATGGTGTT
Organism: Bordetella sp.; assembly: GCA_035628955.1. Classification (GTDB taxonomy): domain Bacteria; phylum Pseudomonadota; class Gammaproteobacteria; order Burkholderiales; family Burkholderiaceae_B; genus Bordetella_A. The sequence continues at coordinate 1,685 of DASPIV010000592.1, read as the reverse complement.
CCAGGAATTCGATCAACTGCTGCCCTGGAAGACCGTGCGCCAGAACGTGACCTTTGCGCTGGTGGCCAGCGGCCGCCTGAACGCGCGCGAAGCCGACGAGCGCGCCATGCACTACATCCACAAGGTGAACCTGGCCAAGTTTGCCGACAACTATCCGCACATGCTGTCCGGCGGCATGAAGCAACGCGTGGCCATCGCGCGCGGCATGGCGATGGAACCCGATATTCTGTTGATGGACGAGCCGTTCGCGGCGCTGGACGCGCTGACGCGCCGCAAGATGCAGGACGAGCTGCTGCAGTTGTGGGACGACACCCATTTCACGGTGCTGTTCGTGACGCACTCGATTCCCGAGGCCATCAAGATCGGCAACCGCATCCTGCTGCTGTCGCCGCACCCAGGCCAGGTCAAGGCCGAGATCAACAGCGTACCGCGCGGCGATCACGATGCCGCCCGGCACCAGGAACTGGAAGACAAGATCAACGCGATGCTGTTCTCGGACCGCGTCGAAGAGGAGGCACAGCACCATGGCTGATCTGGACGCCAACCCTGCCGCCGGCCGTACCGAACGCTACCTGGAGACAGTGGCCGACGAGTCCTTCGGCGTGGTGCAAAAGCCCCTGTCTACTTGGGAGCGGCTGTACAACATCGGTGCGCTGCGCAAGCTGTTCCTGCTGGCCGTCCTGGCACTGATCTGGGAGATCTACGCCCGCAGCATCAACAACCCCCTGCTGTTCCCCACTTTCGGCGCAACCGTGGGTGCGCTGTACGACGGGTTCGTGCACGGCGCGCTGCTGCTCAAGGCCTGGACCTCGATCCGCGTGCTGCTGGTGGGCTATGCCGCGGGCATTGCGCTGGCCGCGCTGCTGACGGTGCTGGCCATCACCACCCGCCTGGGCACCGACCTGCTCGAAACGTTGACCTCGATGTTCAACCCATTGCCGGCCATTGCGCTGCTGCCGCTGGCGCTGATCTGGTTCGGCTTGGGCGAAGGCAGTGTGGTGTTCGTGCTGATCCACTCGGTGCTGTGGGCGGTGGCGCTGAACACGCATTCCGGCTTTCTGTCGGTATCGATGACGCTGCGCATGGTGGGGCGCAACTATGGTCTGTCGGGCTTCGGCTATGTATGGCGCATTCTGATTCCGGCGGCATTTCCCAGCATCCTGACCGGCCTGAAGATCGGCTGGGCCTTTGCCTGGCGCACCCTGATCGCCGCTGAACTGGTGTTCGGCGTCAGCTCGGGTTCGGGCGGGCTGGGCTGGTTCATCTACGAAAACAAGAATCTGCTGGAGATTCCCAACGTTTTCGCGGGGCTATTCACGGTGATCCTGATCGGCCTGCTGGTCGAGAACGTCATCTTCCGCACGATAGAGATCCACACCATACGCAAGTGGGGAATGCAGCACTGACCGGCCGCGCCATCGGCGGCAATCCGACACCAAAGGAGAACTTGTAATGCGCAACGACCGTCCCGCCCGCCCCGATAGCCAGCGACGCAAGACGCTGGGCCTGCTCGGTGCCGGCGCCATAGCCCTGGCCCCTTGGTCGCGCGGCCTGGCCGCCCCGCAAGGCTGGCCGCAGCGGCCCATCAGCTACATCGTGCCGTTTTCGCCGGGCGGCCTGACGGACGTGGCCGCGCGTCAGGTCGGCCAGGCCATGGCGACGAGCGAAGGATGGAATGTGGTGGT
>DASPIV010000591.1:0-4291 GCA_035628955.1 Bordetella sp. | reverse complement strand
CCGCGGGCGCGGCGAACCAGATCCATCCGCGGCGCGCCATGTCAGCGGCCCGTGGCCCGCGCCCGGGCCGCATGCGCCTGTCGCATCAGTTCACCTCTTGCGCGTAGCGCTGCGAGAACGCACGCTGGCCGGCCGACATCTTTACGTAGTCCACCGTGCCGACGCGCGCGTATTCGGATGCGGGCAGGAACTTCTTCTGCGCTTCGGCCGACATCGCTTCGGGCCGTACCGGCCGCAGGTAGGCATTGGCCCAGATCGCCTGCCCCTGGTCCGACAGGGTGAAGTCCAGCACCTTCTTGCCGTTGTCGGCGTGTGGCGCCCTGGCCACCAGGCTCATTACGTAGGGCACGGCAATCGTGCCTTCGGACGGAATCACGAACTCGACATTGGCCTCGTCTTTGTACTTGGCACGATAGGCGTTGAAGTCATAGTCGATCAGGATCGGGATTTCGCCCGAGAGCACGCGCGCGTAGGCCGTCTGCTTGGGTACGATGGGACGGTTGGCCGACATTTTCTTGAACCAGTCCAGCGCCGGGCCGAAGTCGTCCAGCGTGCCGCCCATGGCGCGATTGATCGCCACGGCGCCGACATAACCCACGAAGGCCGAGGCCGGGTCCAGGTAGCCCACCATGCCGCGGTACTCGGGCTTGAGCAGGTCGGCCCACGAGCGTGGCACCGGCTTGCCGTCCAGCGCATCGACGTTCACCATCAGGCCCAGCGCGCCGGAATGAATGGCGAACCACTTGCCGTCCGGGTCTTTCAGGCCATCGGGAATCTGGTCCCAGTGCTGCGGCCGGTAAGCCTGCACCAGGCCGTCTTGCGCGGCCTGGATGCCGAAGGTCACGCCGTAGTACACCACGTCGGCCACCGGGTTGTTCTTTTCGGCTGCAATCGAAGCCAGCGACTGGCCCGAATTCTTGTTGTCGGCCGGCACGTTGATGCCCGTGGCCTGTTTGATGGCCTTCAGCTGCGTGCCCCAGTCGGCCCATTCGGGCGGGCAGTTGTAGCAGATGGCGTTCTGCGCCTGCGCCGTGGCGCCGGTCAGGGCCAGGGCCAGCGCGGCCGCGCGCAATGCGGTGCGGATGAGCGGTTTCATGATGAGCGTTTCCTTGTCGAGGGAACTGGGTTGGCAACGGCGGTGGCAGTGCCGCCGTCGACGATGCGATGCGGCAGGCGCACCGATGCGGGGGTGTCGCCCGCCAGGCGCGCCAACAGCAAGGCGCAAGCCCTGGCGCCGATGTCGCGGCTGGGCTGCTGTACGGTGCTCAAGGGCGGCACCATCAGGGCACCGATGCTGACGCCATCGAACCCGCACACCGCGATGTCATGGGGCACGCGTACCCGCAGCGCGGCAAGCTGCGCAATAACCGACGCGGCGAGCAGGTCGTTGGAACAGAACAGGGCGGTGGGGGCGTCGCCGCGCGCCAGCAGCTTGCGCAGCGATGGCGGACTGGATTCGGTGTGGGCCGCCATGGCCAGGTGCGCCACGGCTGGCAGGCCCAGCGCCTGGGCGCAAGCCTGCGCGCCTTGCAGCCGGCGGCGGGCGCGGTCGGATGCCGTCAGCGGGCCGCTGACAAACGCAATGCGGCGGTGCCCCAGCGCCGCCAGGCGGGCCACCATTTCGTACGCGGCCGCTTTGTTGTCGACCGACACGAACGGATGCGTACCGGATTCGTTGTAGGCCAGCACGTGCGGCATGCCGGCCGTGTCCAGCGCCCGCAGCGTGGCATTGCGGGCCGGATTGCCCACGGTAAGGATCAAGCCGTCGATCTGGTGGTCGATCAGTGCTTGCGCCGATTCGGCCTCGACCGACGGATCGTAGCCGGTGATGCCCATCATGACGCTGTAGCCGGCTGCGCGCGCGTGCTGCTCGGCGCCTTCGAAGCAATCGGCGAATACGGGGTTGGCCAGGGTGGGCAGCAGCAACCCGATGGTGCGGGTTCGTCCCGCGCGCAGGCTGCGGCCCACACGATTGGGGCGAAAGCCGCTGCGTTGCGCCACGGCTTCGATGCGGGCCCGGGTCTCGGGCCGCAGTAGCTCTGGCTGGTTGAATGCGCGCGACACCGTCGCGGGCGAAACGCCGGCCTTGCGGGCGATTTCCAGAATCGATGGCCGATGCGGCGGTTTGTCGAGCACAGCAGTTCCACCCATGAAAACGATTTCATTCTAGGGGTAAAGCATGACAGCCAGATGTCAAAAGATACGGTATCGTGATTTCATCGCTGCGCCAATGAAAACAGGTGGTGCGGCGCCGCAAGCCAGGCTGCCGCGTGTGGCGCATGATATGCCGATATGCGGTGCGCCGTGCATGCGGCGCCGCAATAGCTGTCATGGTCGGACGCTATACAAGAACGATGCTGTAGAAGCAGGGGAACGGGGTGATGGTCGTGGAATTGAACCGCTTGAGCGCCACGCGTGCCGCGCAGTTGCTGGCGCGCCGCGAGCTGGGTGCCGAACAACTGTTGCGCGCCTGCTTCGCACGCATCGAACAACGCGACGATGCCGTGCATGCCTGGGCCGCGCTCGACAAGGCGCAGGCCCTGGAGCAGGCCCGCGTGCTTGACCAATCCGCCACGCGCGGTGTGCTGCACGGATTGCCGTTCGGCGTAAAAGACATGTTCGCCACCTGCGACCTGCCCACCAGTTATGGCTCGACGATCTATGAAGGCTACCGGCCGCCGCTGGACGCGGCGGCTGTGGCGCTATGCCGCGAGGCCGGCGCCGTGGTGGCGGGCAAGACCGTCACCACCGAATTCGCCACGTATCAGCCGGGCCCCACGCGCAACCCGCACAACCTGGCCTGTACGCCAGGCGGCTCATCCAGCGGCTCGGCCGCCGCCGTGGCGGATTTCATGGTGCCGTTCGCACTGGGCACGCAGACTGCCGGCTCTATCATTCGCCCCGCCGCATATTGCGGCGTGGTGGGCTACAAGCCTTCGTTCGGGCGCATTGCGCGCGCCGGGCTGAAAAGCCTGGCCGATTCGCTGGACACGGTGGGCGGCCTGGCCCGCAGCGTCGATGACGTGGCGCTGTTCGCCTCGGTGCTGATGGGCGATCCGGGCCTGCGCGAGCTGGACTACGATGCCCGGCCGCGCATCGGCATGTACCGCACCCTGCAATGGCGCCACACCCTGCCCGAGACGCGCGCCGCCTACGAACGGGCCGCGGCCGCCCTGTCGCGTGCCGGCGCGCAGATCAGCGAACTCGAACTGCCGCCCGACCTGTGCGCGCTGGTGCAGGCACACGCCGACATCATGAGCGTCGAGGCGGCCCAGTCGCTGGCATTCGAGCGTACGCGCCATGCCGGGCAACTCAGCGGCACCTTGCAGGCGCTGCTGGAAGTCGGCCGCCAGATCAGCGCCGACGAACATCGCGCCAACCTGGCGAATGTGGCGCAGGGGCGCGCCCGCATCGAAGCATGGTTCGACCAGTACGACATTCTGCTAGCCCCCAGCGCCATCGGCGAAGCGCCATTCATCGACCAGGGTACGGGCGATCCGCTGTTCTGCCGGGTCTGGACACTGTTTGGCGCACCCTGCGTGCATTTGCCGTTCGACACCGGACCACAGGGCCTGCCGGTGGGGCTGCAGGCCGTGGGCCGGCCTGGCGATGACCACCGCACGCTGGCAATCGCGCGCTGGATGCTGAACGTGCTGCGGCCCGACGCGGACGCCTGAGCGCTCGTCCAGCCCTGAAAACAAAAAGGCCCGCCGGATAAGGCGGGCCTTGGAGCCTGAGACGCGGATCACGCGGCTTGGGCGGTCTCGCTTTCGTTTTGCGTTGCAGAGCCGTTGGCCAGGTGCCGGTTGACGGCGCTGAGCACGGCCTGGAACGAGGCGGTGACGATATCGCGGTCGATGCCCACGCCGAAGCCGGTGGCCGAATCGCCCACCCGCAGTTCGACATAGCTGGCCGCGCGCGTGTCGGTGCCCGTGCCGATGGCATGTTCGTGGTAGTCCATGATGCGCACGGGTACATCCAGTGCCGCCACGAAGGCCGAGATCGCGCCGTCGCCGGTGCCGGTCACCACGCGGCGTTCGCCGTTGTAGTCCAGTTCGACCTGGATGCTGAATTGCTTGCCCTGCCCCGCGCTCGGATCGCCATCGATGCGGTGGCGCACCAGTTTCCACGGGCTGTGCTGTTCCAGGTATTCGCGATTGAAAATGGTGTGCACGTCGTCGGCCGTGACTTCGCGCCCGGTTTCGTCGGTAACGCGCTGGATGGCGCGGCTGAATTCGATCTGCAGGCGGCGCGGCAATACCAGGCCGTGCTCCTGTTCGAGCAGGTACGA
>DASPIV010000590.1:0-2151 GCA_035628955.1 Bordetella sp. | reverse complement strand
TTGCGGTGAGCATGGCTGGCGCGCCGTACCGCATATCGCCCAACTGTTGGCCGAGTTCCGGAGAATAGGCGCGCCCGTCCTGTATCCGCATGTCGCCCCGAAACGGTCCCACGATCGCGGCCAGTTCGAAGCCAAGGTGCCCGGCGTCATGAACGTGTCGGCGCCTGACTATGACTTCGTCAAAGAGGTCAGCCCGCGGGAAGGCGACATCCAGATTCCAAAACACCAGGCAAGCGCCTTTCACGGCACTGCGCTTGCAAGCTACCTGGTTGGCCTTGGCGTGGATACGGTGGTGGTCACGGGCTGCACGACCAGCGGTTGTGTCAGGGCCACCGTAGTCGATGCTTGCGCGTTGAACTACAAGGTGGTGGTGCCCCAGGACGCCGTTTATGACCGGTCGCAGGTATCTCACGCAGTGAACCTGTTCGACATGGCAAGCAAGTACGCCGATGTAATGCCGACTTCGGAACTGGTAAGCCTTTTGCAGGCGCGCGGCTAGCGCGTTTTCGGGACAGGGGTTGCTTGCAACCCCTGCCCGGGCCCATGCATTCAGTGTCAAGGCTGATCGCTTCCAGCCTGATATTCCACTGTGTTGGCCGCGAGGTAAAGATAGTCTTCGCGCGCCGGTGCGAAGACATCTACGTTCAGTGCCATGCCGTCGCCCGCAACCCGGGAAGTATGGGGCACTGAAGCCGGAATACGCAGCGCGCTGCCCGCTTCAAGCAAGTACTCCGTACCATCCACGATGAACACCATCGACCCTTGCAGCACGAATGCCAACTGATCGAACGGATGGCTATGCGGCGGCTGTTCGATGCTTCCCGGGGCAAACCAGTTGAAGGTCACGATACAGCCGTCGGAGCGGATAGCGGATCGGGTAAGAAGCCCGTCGCGTAGCGATTCTCGTGGGAGCTCAGGAATTTTATAGACTTGCAGTTTCGTGGACATCGTTTGGCCCTCATTCCAGCTGCAGATTATGTTCTTCGATCATCGCCTGGGATTCCCGGGCGGTGGTGGCGAATATTTCGCTCAGTTCCCCGGGGGTCGACGCCATGGGTATGGAAGCCGACTTTGCCATCAAAGCCTGGAAGTCCTTCGCACCCACGGCCTGGGCCAGGGCCTCGCCGAGCTTGTGCACGATAGGTTGGGGCAGATTCCTGGGCCCGCAGACTCCCAGCCACCCAAACCAGGTAATGGGGAAGCCCTCTTCCTTCATGGTGGGCACGTCAGGAGCGCTTTCCAGGCGGTCCGGGCTGGTCGTGCCGATCAGCTTTACTTTGCCCGCGCTTCTCAAGGGCAACACGCTGAGCGGCGCCGCGGTAATGAAGTGAATGCGCCCCGCCAGCAGGTCCTGGATCATTTCTGCGCTGCCGCGGTAAGAGATTCCGGTCATTTTGATGCCCGCATCCTTCTCGATGCGTTTCGTCAAAAGCTCAAAGGAAGATCCTTTGCCGACCTGGCCGTAGTTCAGGGCCTCGTGGTTCTTCTTTGCATAGGCAACAAAGTCCCGCATGTTATCGACGGGCAGCGTATTGGCGACCGCCGCCAGGTAGTAATACTTGGAGATCGCCGATACCGGAGTCAGGTCGTCCAGCTTCACAACCCCCGACTTGTACAGCACGGTGTTGATGGCGTCGATATGTGTGCAGAGCAGCAGTGTGTAGCCATCGGCCGGCTGCGATGCGACGTAGTCCGCAGCGATCTTGCCTCCTGCGCCGGTCCGATTCTCGACCACAACGGTTTGCCCGAGATAAGTGCTGAGCGATGCCGCCACCATTCTTGCCGGCACGTCGGTGGGGCCTCCCGCCGAAAACCCGACGACCAGCCTTATTGGCTTGGAGGGATAGGCTTGCGCCTGCGCCGGGCCCGCAGTCATTGCGCCAGCCGCCAGTAATAAGCCGCTTGCCAATGCCTGTACTTTCGTCACGCGCTTCATATTATTTGTCTCCGCATTGTTCTATTGAGCTTGCGTGGCGCCGTCAGGTTCGAGCCACGATGCGCTGCCGCATTGTTCCCAGGCCGGTGATATCCATTTCCACCGTATCGCCATCGCGCAGCCATGCGGGTGGATCCATGCCTAGGGCCACGCCATCGGGGGTGCCCGTGGTAAGGATGTCCCCCGGCAACAGCGCCATGAACTCCGTGACATGG
>DASPIV010000589.1:0-5313 GCA_035628955.1 Bordetella sp. | reverse complement strand
ACCCAGGACGTGCGGGACTACGCGGCGACGCTGGGGGTGGCTGAAAAGGATGCCTTGCAGAAAGGCATGCAGGAGAAGGCGGTGGAGTTCGTCAAGAAAGGGGCGGAGATTTATCACCAGGCTTGAGGGGCGGTCTTTTCTTCTGGCGTCGGGGCCTGCCCCCGGGAATGGGCGGGGCGCCTCGGGGCCGAGCGAGGGAAACCGAAGGAGGCCGCAGGCCGACGAGGTTGACTACGCGGTGTCTGGCGCGAACGCGCCAGACCGGCCCCGTGAAGCCCCACCCGCCCCCGGCCTGCTGCAACGACGCCACAGAACACCGATCCTCACCATGCCCAAGCAAACGACCTAGGCCGCGGTATAAGCCGTCTTGACGGTGGTGTAGAACTCCGCCGCATAGCGGCCCTGCTCCCGCGGACCGTAGCTGGATCCTTTGCGGCCGCCGAACGGCACGTGGTAGTCGACGCCTGCCGTGGGGCAATTGACCATCACCATGCCCGCCTGGGAATCGCGCTTGAACTGGGTGGCGTACTTCAGTGACGTGGTGCAGATGCCCGACGACAGGCCGAATTCGGTATCGTTGGCCAGTTCCAGGGCGTGCTCGAACGAATCGGCCGGGATCACCGCGGCTACAGGGCCGAAGATTTCTTCGCGGCTGATGCGCAGGTCGTTGCTGCAATCGACAAACAGCGCGGGCGTCATGTAGAAGCCCTCGGTGGCGCGCTTGACGCGTTCGCCGCCGTAGGCCAGCTTGGCGCCTTCTTCGCGGCCGATGCCCACGTACTGCTCGTTTTGCGCCAGTTGGCTTTCATCGACCACCGGGCCGATATCGGTGCCGGCCAGCAAGGCATCGTCGATCTTCAGGCCTTGCAAGCGTTCCTGCATGGCGGCGACAAAGCGCGGGTAGATGCCTTTTTGCACGATCAGCCGGCTGGATGCCGTGCAGCGCTGCCCGGTAGAGAAGAAGGCGCCGTTGACGCAGCTTTCCACCGCCACTTTCAGGTCGGCGTCGTCGAGCACAACCATGGGATTCTTGCCGCCCATTTCAAGCTGCACCTTGGCCAGGCGCGTCATGGCGGCCTGCGCCACGCGGCGGCCGGTGGCCACCGAGCCCGTGAAGCTGATGGCATCGACGCGCTTGTCGTCCAGAATGGCCTGGCCCACGATGCCGCCCCGCCCCATGACCAGGTTGAACACGCCCGCCGGCAGGCCGGCGCGGCTGAGGATCTCGGCCAGTGCCCAGGCGCTGCCGGGCACCAGGTCGGCCGGCTTGAACACTACCGTGTTGCCGTAGGCCAGCGCCGGCGCGATTTTCCAGGCGGGGATCGCAATGGGAAAGTTCCAGGGCGCGATGATGCCGACCACGCCCACTGGTTCGCGCGTGACGTCGGCTTCGATGCCGGGGCGTGTCATGGGCAGCTTCTCGCCCTGGATGCGCAGGGCCTCGCCGGCAAAGAACTTGAAGATATAGCCCGCGCGGCCGGCTTCGCCGATGCCTTCGGGCAAGGTCTTGCCTTCTTCGCGCGACAGCAGGCGGCCCAGTTCTTCCTTGCGCGCCAGGATCTCGTTGGCCACGGCATCGAGAATATCGGCGCGGCGCTGCCCGGTGGTGCGGGCCCAATCGTACGAAGCGGCGCGCGCGGCGGCGATGGCCTGGGCGGTCTGGGCGGCATCGGCCTGGGCATACTCGCCGACGATATCGGCCAGGTTCGACGGATTGATATTGGCGCGCGTGGCGACGCCGTCGACCCAGGCTCCGTTTATGTAGTTCGCATGCATGTGTCTCTTCCCGTTAAGTGGATGGATGAAAAAAGCTACAGCAGCTTGCCAGGATTCAAGATGCCGGCTGGATCGAGCAAACGCTTGATGTCGCGCATCAGCCGCAATTCCAGCGGGTCTTTGCTGTGCAGGAAATGATCGCGCTTGAGCTGCCCGATGCCATGTTCGGCGCTGATGCTGCCGCCATAGCGATTGACTTCGTCGAGCACGATATCGGTGATGGCCGCCCCGTGCTGCGCCGCCCATTCGCGCGGTGCGCCGGCCGGGCGCGACAGGTTGTAATGCAGGTTGCCGTCGCCGAAGTGGCCAAAGATGAATGGCCGGATATCGGCATGCGCCTCGCGCAGGCGCTGTTCGGCCGACCGCATGAAATCGGGAATGCTCTCGATGGGCAGGGAAATATCGTGCTTCAGGTGCGGGCCGTCGGCGCGCTGGGCTTCCGAGATTTCTTCGCGCAGCTTCCACAGTGTCTGCAACTGCGCCAGCGACGCCGAGACGGCCGCATCCAGGCACAGATCGCGCTCGAGCGCAGCGCCCATCACGCTTTCCAGCAGGGCGCTCAGGGCGGCTTCGTCGGCCGTGTCGGCCAGTTCCATCAACACATAGCCCGGGTAGCGCTGTGCGAACGGTTCTTGCACACCCTGCGCATGGGCCAGCACCAAGTCGACGCAATGGCCGGTAAAGAATTCGTAGGCCTGCAGGCGCGGGCCGCATTGTTCGTAGACCAGTTCGAATAGCTGCAAGGCCTGGGCCGGCGATTGTACGGCGGCCAGCACCACGGCCCGCACACCGGTCCGCGGGAACAGGCGCAGCGCCACCGCGGTGATCACACCCAGCGTGCCTTCGGCGCCTATCAAGAGCTGTTTCAAGTCATAGCCGGTGTTGTCTTTGCGCAGCGTGCGCAGGCCGTTGAAGATTTCTCCGGTAGGCAGCACGGCTTCGATACCCAATACCAGTTCGCGCGTCATGCCATAGCGCACCACGTTCACGCCGCCGGCGTTGGTGGATACGTTGCCGCCGATCTGGCAGGAATCTTCGGCCGCCAGGCTCAGGGGCAACAGCCGCCCGGCTTCTTCGGCCGCGCGGCGCAGGTTGCCCAGGATGCAGCCGGCTTCGGCGACCATGGTGTTGGCAATGGTATCGACCGAGCGCACGGCGTTCATGCGGTCCAGGGCCAGCACCACATTGGCGGGTTGCTCATCAGGCGTGGCGCCGCCGCACATGCCGGTATTGCCGCCCCGCGGCACCACCGGCACGCCGGCCTGCTGGCACAGCGCCAGGCATTGCGCGACTTCTTCGGTACGGCGCGGACGCACCACGGCCTGGGCCCGGCCCTTGTACAAGCCACGCCAGTCGGCCAGCCAGGGGGCGATGTCGTCGGGTGCGGTAAGAACGGTATCGGCGCCCAGCGCCTGCACCAGGCGCTGCGGGAAATCGGATGGATTCATGGCGTGGAAGTGGAGTCGAACGAGAAGAAATCGAGTCGCAGGCGGGCGGCGGCACGCTGCAGGTGCAGCACGGCGGCCTCGCGCGCGCGCCGCGGATCGCGGGCGGCGATGGCTTCGTAGACGGCGACGTGTTCCTGGTGCACGTCGCCCACCAGATAAGCCTGGTGCTGCAGGGTATGTTCGCGCGCCATGCGCACGGCCGCGCGCACCTGCAGATTCAGGTATTGCAGCAGTTGCTGGTAATAGCAGTTGTGGGTGGCCACGGCAATGGCCGCATGAAAACCGATGTCTTGCTCGACGCCCTGGTCGTCGGCATGGCTCAGATAGCTTTCCAGCTGAGCCAGGCAGCCGGCCATCCTGGCCAGGTCGGCATCGCTGCGGCGCAGGGCGGCCAGCGCCGCGGCCCCGCCTTCCAGTTCCATGCGCAGTTCGTACACGCCGGCCAGCTGGGCGCGGTCGAGCGTGGCATGGCCGGGCACCTGGAAACCCGGGCTGGCAGTGCGCGATACCACCGTGCAGCCCGCCCCTTGGCGGCTTTCGACCAACCCCTGGGCGCGCAGGCGCTCGGTGGCTTCGCGGATGACTGCCGCGCTGACCCCATACAACTGGGCCAGGGCCTTGCCGGTAGGCAGCTTGCCTCCCACGGCGTAGACGCCCGCGGCAATGTCGTCGGCCAGCCGGCCGGCGACTTGTTCGGTCAGCGTGAGGGACTTGGTGAGCATCCCGGAATTGTATGGGATTTATCAGGTTATATGAAAACTTTTCCTGAGCCCGGATGCGGGCCGCAAGCACTGCCTGTATCAGCTGCCCGCTTGCAGCCGCGGGCTCGGCCGCGCTATTCGGCCTTGATGCCGCCGCGCTGGATCACCAGGGTCCATTTGGCCACATCGTCGCGGATGCGGCGCTCGAATTCCGCGGGCGTGCTACCCACTGGCTGGAAGCCCTGCTCGGCCAGTTTGCGATGCAACTCGCCCTTGCGCACCGATGTGCCCAAGGTGGCCGACAGCTGGTCCACGATGGCAGGCGGCACCCCGGCCGGCGCCACCAGCCCGAACAGGGGCGAGATATCCACCCCCGGCAGGCCGGCTTCGCTGAAAGTGGGCACGTCGGGCAGTTGGGCGACGCGTTGGGCGCTGGTTACCGCCAACGCACGCAGGCGCCCGGCCTGGATATGCGGCAACAAGGTGGGCACGGTGGCAAAGGCAAACTGCACCTGGCCCGCCAGCAGGTCGGTAAAGACCGTGCCACCGCCACGATACGGAACATGCAGCACGTCTATCCCGGCCTGCTGGCGCAGCTGTTCGCCCGCCAAGTGCGGCCCGCTGCCGATGCCGGCGGTACCGAACGACAGGGCGCCCGGCTGCGCCTGGGCCAGCTTGATGAACGACGCGATGTCGGTGGCCTTGACCGCAGGGTGCACCACCATGACGAACGGCGCGGTGGCCATCAGGGAAATCGGCGCGAAGTCTTTCAGCGTGTCGTACGGCAGCCGGTCGCCCAGCAGACCGGGATTGATAGTGAACGCCGAGTCGACCATGCCGATGGTGTAGCCATCGGGTTCGGCTGTGGCCACGGCGCGCGTGCCGATGGTGGTGCCGCCGCCTCCGCGGTTCTCGATGACGAACGGCTGGCCATAGGCCTGGGCGTACCACTCGCCGGCCAGGCGCCCCAGCCTGTCGGTGGCCGCGCCCGGCGGATACGGCACGTACAGGTGCACGGGCCGGCCGGGATAGCCGGCAGCGCGAGCCGGCGCCATCCAGGGCGCCGCGGCGGCACCCAGTATCAGGGCCGAGCCACGGGCCAGGAATGATCGGCGTGCAGGGTACATAGGGTCTCCTTTGGTTCTTGTGTGGTTATGGTTTTGCCTGGGTTCACAGGCTGGCCTAGTCGCGATACAGGCCCTCGGCCAATTCGGGCTCGGGGTCCGCCCCCAGGCCCGGCTTATCTGGCACCCGCACCCAGCCTTCCTTAATGGGCACGCCGCGGGCATAAGGCACATGCGCCAGTTCTACGTACAGCCGTTCCAGCGACACCTCGACTTGCTGCGCGGCGATCAGGTGCAAGCTGGCCAGGTAGCCCGGCCCGAAGA
>DASPIV010000588.1:0-4413 GCA_035628955.1 Bordetella sp. | reverse complement strand
TGGTCAACACGCCGGTATACCGGACTTCCACGGTGGTTTTCGAATCGATGGCCGAGTACCGCGCGACGCGCGGCTCGAAATTCGACCATGTCCGATACGGGCGGCTGGGAACTTCCACCGTCAAGGACCTGGAAAACCTGGTGGCGGCCATCGAGGGCGGGCATCGGGCGGTGATCACGCCGTCCGGGGTATCCGCCATCGCCACCACGCTCAATGCGCTGGTGCGACCGGGGTCGCACATTCTGGTGCCGGACAACGTCTATTACCCCTGCAGAGAGTTCTGCGAGAAAGTGCTGGTGCCGCGCGGTGTGCGCGTGCAGTACTACGCGGGTTCCGATATTGCCTCGCTGGTAACGGGGGAAACGTCGGTGGTGTATTGCGAAAGCCCCGGGTCGCTGACCATGGAAATGCAGGACTTCTCGCGCATCGCCGCCAGCGCGCATGCGGTGGGGGCGAAGGTGGTTGCCGACAACACCTGGGCAACGCCGGCGTTCCTGCAACCGTTCGAGCATGGCATCGACGTATCGATCCATGCCGCGACCAAATACCTGGTGGGCCACTCCGACGTCATGATGGGAACGGTGGCCGCGCGCGATCCGGATCTGTGGCTGGCCATACGCAGCGAAGCGGCCGCGCAAGGCCTGTCGGTCAGCCCCGATGACGCGTACCTGGCCGCCCGGGGCATCCGCACGCTGGGAGTGCGCATGGCGGCCCATTACCGCAATACGCTCGAAGTGGCGCAATGGTTGTCGGCGCACCCGCGCATTACCCAGGTGCTTTATCCGGCGCTGCCTGGGCATCCCGGCCATGCGCTGTGGAAAAAGCAGATGAGCGGCGCGTCCGGGCTGCTGACGCTGGAGCTCAGGCCATGCAGTACCGAGCAGCGTGACGCTTTCATCGACGGGCTCGAGCTGTTTGGCATCGGCGCGAGCTGGGGCGGATACGAAAGCCTGGTATTGCCCGCCGATGTCGACGGCAAGCGCAGCATGGCGCAGACATTTTCCGGCCCGCTGGTGCGGCTGCACATCGGCCTGGAAGATCCGGAAGACTTGAAGCGCGACCTGGAACAGGCGCTGCGACTAGGGGAGTAAAGCATGTCGAAAATACAAGCGTTGCTGGCCGGCATGGCGCCGGGTACGGTCGCCCACGACCATCTGCGCGTGGGCACCATGAGTTCCGGCATGGTCATCGCCATCCCGGTGACGGTCATCAAGGGCAAGGCCGACGGCCCCTGCCTTTGGGTAAACGGCCAGGTGCACGGCAATGAGCTTAACGGGGTCGTGGCCGCCGTCGAATTCGGGCGGCGCGTCGATCCGGCTGCGCTGCGCGGCACCATCGTGATCAGCCCCACGGCCAATCCGCTGGGGCTGGACAACCGCACCAAGACGGCACCCCAGGACTTGCAAGACCTGGACCAGACTTTTCCCGGCAATCCCAAGGGAATGGTGACGAACCACCTGTCCCATGCGCTGTTCGAAGAGATCAGGGTGGTGGCTTCGTGTGTCGTCAACATGCATACGATGGGTTCTATCCACGACAGCAAGCCCTACTGTGTATACAAGAACTTTCCCGGCAGCGCCGTCACTGAACAGCAACTGCTGCGCATGACGTCTTTCTTCGAGCCATCGGTGTCTTGCCGCATGGACGTGGGCGGCGCGGGCGAGCTGCCGGGCAATATCGCCGGCGGCCTGGACTACCAGTGCCTGGCCGCCGACATCCCGGCCTTCATGGTCGAACTGGGACAGGGCAGCTGGTATACGCCCGAAAACGTCGAACAGGCGCTGGCCGGCTTGAATCGCCTGGCGCATCACCTGGGCATGCTGGACGAACTGCCCGCCGGCCTGGGTGTGCTGCCCGACGCGGTCCGGCGGGTGTCGCGGCGCCAGTGGGTCATGTCGCGCCATGGCGGCCTGTATTTGACGCACTGGCGCGCCGGCCAGACGGTACCCGCGGGACAGGCGCTGGGCACGGTCTATGACTTGCACGGCAGGCAGGTCGAGGCCGTGGCGCTCGATGTGGATTGCATTGTGATCGGCATGCGGCGCGACCCCGTGGTCCATACCGGCGACCGCGTGGCATTCGTGGCGACTGAATGGGGTCAGGTCGAGTTGAGCGGCGTGTAGTCGGGTTTTTCACTGCGGAACAGATTTTCGCGCGGCGGGTATCGCCCGCGGGGCATGTTGCGCGCGTTCCATGCGTATCAGCCGGGCTTTTTCCAATTTGCCCGCTGACACAACTACTTGGGGAAAACATCATGAAGAAACTTGCATCGCATCTTGTGCTGGGCGTGGCAGCGCTGGTTCCGTTGAGCGCGGGCGCGCAGGACAAGTCTGCGCAGCCGTGGCGGCCGGATGGGCCGGTAACGCTGATCCTGGGTTATGGAGCGGGTGGCGGGCACTATGCCCTGTCGCAGATCGTGCAGGCCCGGCTGGCTGAAGAGCTGGGCCAGCCGGTGATCGTCATGCCCAAGCCGGGTGCGGGCGGCCTGATCGCGACTGAGTTCGTGGCCAATGCGCGCCCGGACGGCCGTACTATCACTTGGTCCGGCCCCGGCGTGCTGACGATATGGCCCCTGCTGCGCAAGCTGAACTACGACCCGCTTGCCATGACGCCGGTCAGCCTGATGGTGACGATGGGATACATGCTGGTCACCCAGCCGAACGCGCAGTGGAACAACGTACAGGAGGTGATCAATGCCAGCAAGAATGGCGACATCACCTATTCGTCAGTGGGAATCGGTACGTCGAATTCCATGACGGGGCATCTGCTGAACGCCATGGCCGGCTCCAAATTGCGCGAGATCGGCTACAAGGGCGGCGGGCCGGCCCTGATGTCCACCATGGCGGGCGAGACGAACCTGGGGTTCGGCGACACGGCCAGCCATGAGCTGATTGCCAGCGGCCGCCTGAAGGCCTTGGCGACCACAACCAAGAACCGCGAGCCGCGCTTTCCCGATGTGCCGGCCATTGCCGAGACGGTGCCCGGCTACGAAGTCACCAACTGGCTGGGGGTCATGGCGCCGCCGGCGACGCCGGACTATATCGTGGCCCGCTACCAGCAGATCTTTGCCAAGGTGTTCTCCGAGCCGGAGATCGTCGAGCGGGTCAAGCAGCTTGGCATGGCGCCGGATGTGCGCGACGCGGACGCGTTCCGCGAATTGATCAAGTCGGAATCGGCGTTGTGGCAGCGGCTGATCCGCGAGCAAGGCATCAAAGTCGAGTAGCCCAGTCATTGAGGCACGGCCTTGCCGCGCCATACAGGAGCCATCATGGTTGCGATGCAACAGCGTTACGAAGCAGTGAAGAAAGTCATGGAGGATATCGGCCGCCTGTCGCAGAGCCAGAACGGCGATGCGCTGCGCAAGGCCATCGCGCCCTTGCTGATCGCGTTGGGCCAGCGGGACGAGCTGTTTCCGCCACAGGAGTTCCCCGTGCGTTCCGGCAAGCCGGGCGGCCTGTACCAACTGTGGCGCGGGCAGAACGGCGACCTGGCGCTGTACGCTTCGGCGGGCAAGACCGGCAAGAAGCAGCCGCCGCACGACCACACCACCTGGGCGGTGATCGCCGGCGTGTTCGGTGAAGAACATAATGTGTTCTTCGAGCGTATCGACGATGGCTCGGAACCCGGCATGGGGCGGCTGAAGCAGGTCGACGAACTTACCGTAGTGCAGGGCAACGCCGCGAATCTGAGCGGCGAGATATTCCATACCATCGAGGTCGTGTCGGAAGAAGATTCGCTGCACTTGCACCTTTACGGCCGTGCGCTGGATACGCTGAGCGGGCGCATCAATTTCAAGTCGGAAGAGGGCGGACCCTATACCCGCTTCATGGCGGTTCCTGAAACGTATGCGCCCTGGGTGTCCGCGGGCGACCTGCACCAGATGCTGACCGACGGCATGGAACTGGCCATTCTGGATGTCCGCGAGAACGGTGTCTATACGCAGGGCCACTTGTTCCACGCCGCGTCCATGCCGCTGTCGGTATTCGAACTGCGGTTCAAGCAGGGGCTGCCGTCCCTGCATACGCGCATCGTACTGATCGACGACAATGACGGGTTGGCCGAAAAGGCCGCCCGGATCCTGCACCGCCACGGCTATCACAACGTGGCGGTCCTGCAAGGTGGCCAGGCCGCCTGGGCGGATGCCGGCCTGCCGGTCTACACCGGTGTGTTCGTGCCCAGCAAGGCTTTTGGCGAGGTGGTCGAGCACGCCTTCAACACCCCCCGTATCAGCGCTTCCGAGCTTGACGCCTTGCGCAAGCAGCACGACGTGCTGGTGCTCGACAGCCGGACGCTGGACGAATTCAAGCTGATGTCGATTCCGGGTGCGCTGTCCTGCCCGGGCGGGGAACTGGTCGCGCGTGTGCACGGCCACCAGGGTCCGATCGTCGTCAATTGCGCGGGCCGCACCCGTTC
>DASPIV010000587.1:0-3777 GCA_035628955.1 Bordetella sp. | reverse complement strand
GGTGGGAAAGTACTCGCCGCAGATTGGTGGTCTTTCTTGCCCTTCAATGAAGTTGCCATATTGGGGTAGGGCGTTCTGGCTTGCCACTTGCATCTCCAAGTTAGTTCTGAAAAAATCATTTTATACGACTAAAATAGTACGATAAAGAAAAAAACGTTGCATGGTAAAGAACGTCGTTCTATTATTTACGCAAAACAGGTGCACATTGGCCACTCGATCGCTGCGCGTCCCGCTCAGCGTTGCCCGGCAGAGCGGCCAATAAAGTGCGGCAGAATCTTCAGCCGGATAGAAAGGAGGCAGGTACATGGCAACGGTGATTCAGGCAGATGTCGTAGTAGTGGGACATGGGGTGGCAGGGCTGTCAGCGGCGGTGGCCGCGGCCGAGGCAGGCCGGAAAGTGGTTGTGCTGGAACGGGCGCCGTTCGAGGAATTCGGGGGCAACAGCCGCTGGACCGAGGCCTACATGCGCATGAAGAACGACCGCGAAGTGGCCGACGACTTTGAAGAGCATTTCGCCGAGAACGCCGGCTGCAATCTCGACCCCGCCATCCTGAGTTGCGTGATGGACTCGTACCAGCAATGGCCGTCCATCGTGAAGTCGCACCCATTTGCTGATCCGGAGCTAATCAGCTTTTTCGCCGATGCGGTGCCGGGGGCGCTGGCCTGGCTCAAGGAATTCGGCTGCCGCTTCGAGCCGCTGCCTATTTATCTGCTGACGCAGAACACGACCCGCATCGCCTCTGTCGGCGGCGGCCTAGCCATTCTGGAAGCCTTGCATAAGCAAGGCACAAAGCTGGGGGTCGATTTCCATTACCAGACCACGGCGCGCGACCTGCTGCGGGATGACGAAGGCAACGTGATCGGCGTCAGTGCCGTGTCCACCGGGTCGGGTCCGTTGCGGATTTCCGCCAGCCAGGTCGTCCTGGCGTCCGGCGGCTATCAGGGCAATCCCGAGATGCTCACGGCCTACATGGGCCCCAAGGCGGCTGGGATCCGGCCGGTCGCGCGTGGCGGATACTACAACAAGGGCGATGGACACCGCATGGCGCTGGCGATCGGCGCCGCGCCGGCCGGCGAATACGGTTCATACCATGCGGAACCGGTCGATCCGCGCTCGTCGATGGCCGAAGCCGTGGTGTTCATCTACCCGTATGGGGTGCTGGTCAACCGCAACGGCCAGCGCTTTACTGATGAAGCGCCGGGCACCGTAGATGCCCATTACGACAACATCACACGCGCCATGGGCGAACAGCCGGGCGGCATCGCCTACGCTATCTTCGATCGCAAGGTACAAGACATCCCGCGCTGGCAGGCCAGTATCCGCTCGGATCAGCCCGCCGTTCAAGCCGACTCGCTGCCGGAGCTGGCGCGCGCGCTGAACCTGCCCGAAGAGCAGTTCATGGCCACAATCCAGGAATTCAACGCCGCCTGCCCGCCTTCAGATCGGTTCACCGATGGCCTGTCGCTGGATCATCTGTCTACCATCGGCCTGTGGCCGGTGAAATCCAATCACGCGCGCACGATTGATCAGGGGCCGTTCTCGGCCTATCCGATCGTGTCGGCCAACTGCTTCACGTTCGGGGGCCTGAAGGTCAATGCCCGGGCCCAGGTACTGGACAGCGATGGGCGTCCGATCCCGGGCCTGCTGGCCGCGGGCGAGACCGTCGGCATCTACCACCAAGTCTATACCGGATCCACATCGGTGCTGAGAGGCATCGTATTCGGCCGCCGTGCCGGCCAGACCGCTGCCGGCCAATAGCGCAGGCATTATTTGTACACACGATATAAGAACACAGGAGAGACACCGATGGAGCGTCGCAAATTCATTCAAATGACCGCCATGGCCGGTTTGGGCGTCGGATTGGGGGGGGTGCCGCTGCGTGGCGCGCTGGCACAGGACGATGCGGCCGACCTTTTCATGGTCAGTGCGTTTTCCGGACCATTTGCCGCCAACGGCAAGTACGGGGAAATGGGAGGCCGCCTGGCGGTGAAGCACCTCGCAGCCGAGGCCGGCCGCCCGATCAACTACACCACCATCGATACCCAGGGCAACGTGGGCGTGGCCACGCGCAAAGTGCAGGAAGCCATTGCACAGAGGAACGCGCGCATCTTTCTCGGGGGTGCGCTGTCGAGCGAGGCGCTGGCAATGAGCCGGGAAATCCACAAGGCAAACGGGCTGTACATCACCTATGTGGGCGCGGATGAAGTCACCGGAAAGGACTGCAACAAATCTACGTTCCGCTGGTCGGTGCCCACGTATGGCGCCATCCACGAAACCGTCGTCCCCGTGGCTGACCTGTATCCGCAGGCCAAGCGCTGGTACACCATCACGCCGCAATACGTCTTCGGCGAGGGTTTGCTCAACAATGCCAAGGATGTATTCAAGGCCAAGGGAATCGAGCACGTCGGCAACAGCTACCATTCTCTGCAAGAAAAAGAGTTCTCCGGCTATCTGGCCAATGCCGTCGCCGCGAACGCCGATGTGCTGCTGATCCTGAATTTCAGCCAGCAGAGCATCGATACCCTGCGTCAGGTGGCCAATTTCGGCCTGAAGAAAAAAATGAAGATCGTCGTGGCCTGGTCTGCAGGCCTGGACCATTTCTCGACGCTGGGCGCGGATATCTGCGACGGCATTTATTTCGGCGTGCAGTATTGGCATCAGTACGATGTGCCGGCCAACAACGAGTTCGTGAAGCTGTGCCGCGAGAATTTCAAGTCCGCACCTACTCTGTTCACGGCCCAGGATTATTCCATTACAACCATGGCAATCAAGGCCATCGCTCAAGCCAATTCGACCGATCCCGGCAAGCTCATACCGGTGCTGGAGTCTTTGAAGTGGGAGGGGCTCACGGGCGAAGAGCAGGTGCGGGCATTCGATCACCAGGTCGAGAAAAATTACTTCCTGTTGCGCGGCAAACCGAAAGGCAAAATGCGCGACGCGGACGATTTCGCTGATGTGGTCTCACTAGGAAAATCGTTCGTTCCTCAAGACCAGTCCGAGTGCAAGTTCGCTTGAGCGAGTGAAGAGGCCGAAGCGCGGCTCTTGCGCTTCGGCACGTCGCCGGAAATCTGCAGGGAATTTATGGCCATTTACCTCTTTCAGATCGTCAACGGCATCGGCTTAGGGATGATCTATTTCCTCATCGCGGTCGGGTTGAGCATCACCCTGGGACTGCTAGGGTTCGTCAATTTCGCCCACGGTGTCTTCTACTTGCTGGGTGCTTATCTAACGTACCAGATCGCCGCCGCGACGGGCAGCTTTCTCGTGGCTGCGCTGGTTGCGCCGCTGGCCATCGGGGCGCTGGCCTTCGCACTCGAGCGCGGCGTGCTCCGGCACACTTATGACATGCCGCATAAGTACCAGATCATTGCCACGCTGGGTATCGTTCTGATCGTGCAGGAACTGGTCGTCATCGGTTGGGGGCCGCTGGGGCACGGGGTGACGGTGCCCGAGGCGCTCTCCGGCATCGTCATGCTGGGTAATTTTCCCTATCCGGTTTACCGGATATTCGTCGTGATCGTGGCCGCGCTGATGGCCGTGGCATTATGGCTGCTGCTCGAGCGGACCCGCTTCGGCGCGCTGGTGCGCGCCGGCAGTGAATCGGCGGAAATGGTGACCCTGTTGGGCACCGATGTGCGCATGGTGATGAGCGGAACGCTGGTACTCGGCGCTTTCATCGCCGCCGTGGCGGGCGTGCTGATCGCCCCGATTCGAGGCGCCGAGCCGAACATGAACATCGAGGCCCTGGGGATTGCCTTTGTCGTGGTGATTATTGG
>DASPIV010000586.1:0-4583 GCA_035628955.1 Bordetella sp. | reverse complement strand
TTTCGCGACCGAGAACGTGCGCTGGAACAGTTGGTGCAGCAGCGTGCCCAGCGAACCGGCTTCGCCGGCGGCACGCACCGCGTCTTTCATCTGGCCCAGGATCTGCGGTTCGCCCAGCACCATGGAATCCAGCCCGCTGGCGACGCGGAACGCATGGCGCACGGCGTCGTCTTGCTGGTGACGGTACAGGTGCGGGTGCAGCGCAACGGCTTCGATGCGGTTGTGATCGGCCAGCCACACGGGCAGTTGCTCGACCACTTGCGCTTCGGCGGCGCAATAGACTTCGGTGCGATTACAGGTAGACAGGATGGCGGCTTCGCGCACCGCGCCGCCAAAGGCCGAGCGCAGGCCTTCCAGTGCCGGCCGCACCAGGTCGACCGGCATGGATACGCGTTCGCGCACCGATACGGGCGCGGACGTGTGATTCAGACCGAAGGCGAGAACAGCAACGGACATGGGGTGCGGGGCAAGCGCCGCCGGACAAGAGACGGCGCATTTGTAACATTGAGTCGATGAAAATTATACCTCTCCGGGTAATCCCGAGGGTAGGGGGTACAGGCAAGTTTGCGCCGTACTGGCCTGCAAGAATCAAGAAAATTGTGTATAGTGGCGGACTTCGTTGGCCTGGTAGCTCAGTTGGTAGAGCAGCGGATTGAAAATCCGCGTGTCGGTGGTTCGATTCCGCCCCAGGCCACCACGAATATCAAGCACCTAGCCCCGCTCTTGCGGGGCTTTTTGCTTTTAGGCGACAGTTCCGCGACCGCCGAGCCCCTTCGAGCCCCTCGCCGGGTCACGCCTGCTCGGGGAAATACCACTTGCCATTGCGCAGCGGCAGGAAGCTGCCGTCGTCGACGCCGACTTCCTCGGCCAGGCGCTCGTTCAGTTTCTTGTTCAACGCCATGATCAAGTCGCGGTGCGCCTGCGGGTCCTGGGCCAGATTGTGGACTTCTTCAGGGTCTTGGGCCAGGTCGTATACCTCGAGGTCGTTGTGCGCGACGAGGTCCTCGAAAGTCGTGGGCGTATTGAAATCGAGCGGAGCGAAATACCGGCTGAAGCGGTAGCGGCCATCGAAGATGCTGCGTATCGCGCATCGGTTGTGGAAATCCGGCTCGATTTCCACCAGCTTTTTGATTTTGTCGGCCTTGGATACGCCGCTCGATTTCATGAAGTCGTCCATCTTCTGCGCCCACTTCGCGTCCTGGAACGACAACATGTTGTAGTTGAAAAGCGCGGCCGGCCGCAACGTGTCCACGGCAGCCGTCTCCGGATGCTTCAATAGCCCGGAAAAATCCCGACCCTTGAGGCCGTCCGCGGCCTTGGCGACGCTGTCCGGGCTCGCGCCGGTAAGAGCCAGAAGCGTGGGGGTCAGGTCGATCTGAGAGGTGACGGCCTTGCATTCGAGGCCGCCCGGATAATCGGGGTGGACGATCATCAAGGGCAAGTGGTTCTGCTGCCGGTAAGTGCAATTGCCCTTGCCGCGCATCTGGTGATTGCCGCCGAGTTCGCCGTGGTCCGCGGTGAACACGATGACAGTCTTGTCCGCCATGCCGCTTACCTTCAGCGCGTCCAGCATGGCCATCACTTGCCGGTCGCAGTCGCGGATACAGTTGTAGTAGTAGTCGCGCAGCACGCGCCAGCGCCGGTCTTCATCGGGCCACGCGCCTACCAGCACGTCCTGCACTTCCTGGTAGATCTGCTGGCCATGCGGACGACCCGGCGCGTTCAAGGCCTGTTTGCGGGTGCCGGGAAGGGGCACATCCCAGGTCGCCTGGTACAGCTCGTCTTCCGGCGGACGGGCGATCGGCATGGCGGTTTGCTTGCCCTGCACAGTCTGCCCCGGCAGGTCGGAATTCACGTACATGACGTCATGCGGATTGACGAAATTCACCGCCAGATACCAGGGCTTGCCCTGCTCGTGCAGCTCCTTGCCCTTGGTGCGCAGCCAGCGCACACTGAAAGAGGTCGTCGTCTCGTCGAAGTTGTAGCCGCCCAGCGTACGGTCGTTGATGTCACCGACGCCGAAGAAGTCATCGAAGCCATAGGATTGGATGATCTTGCGATAGTCCGCAAGCGGCGCGTCGATCGCATGGTCGACCTGATCCAGGTTCACACTCAGGTGCCACTTGCCCTGGTAGGCGGCGTGGTAGCCCAGCGCGGCCATACGGTGGCCGATCGTTTTTATACTCGTGGCCAGCGGGGACTGCCACAGCGCGTTGGCATTGTCGAAGATGCCGGTGTGCTGGATGTGCTGGCCGGTATAGATGGTCGAGCGTGCGGGCGAACAGACGCAAGATGCGCCCTGGTGATTGACGAACGTGATGCCGTTGGCCTTGATCCATTCGCGCGCGGGTACGGGCATGGGCCAGCGCGGAAAGAAATGTTCCTGGTCGACCAGGATGAAAAGAATGTTGTACCCCTCCGGCAGCTTGGCCGGCGCCACTTTTGCAGGGGTTCCGGCGGGCACCGCGGCCTTCGCGCCGGCCGCCTCCGGCAAGAGTCCACCTCCCAACATGGCGGCGGCAGAACTCGCCAGCAACGTACGTCGCCTGGGATTGGACGGGCTTGCGTTCGCGATGGTGGATTCTTTGTTCTTCATGTTGGGCTCCAGGATTTGCATCAGGACTACCGCGTACGGACTATACCGACGAGGTGAACCGACGGGCAAGCCACTCGCGTGCCAGTGAGCAGAAACACCGCTACTTGGGACCTTCTCAACAATGCGAAGATGCATCTTGCACGCAGTGCGGTCTCGTGGCCTGCGCGGTAGACCCTTGCAGCACGCCATGCTACGCTCGGATCCTGTTTTGGATACCGCCTGGTGCCCAGCTCACCTGACATAGGGATACCCATGAAAGTCGCCCTGGAAGAACACTTCATATTTCCCGAGTTCATGTCGTACCTGGAGCAGGCGCTACCCAAGGTATCGGCGGAAGGGCGCACGCGCATCATCGGCGCGCTGTCCGATTTCGGCGAGCAGCGCCTGGGGGCCATGGACGCTGCGGGTGTCGGCTTGTCGGTGCTGTCGATCTCCGGCCCCGGGGTGCAGGGCGAGATCGATACCGCGGTGGCGGTCAAGGTGGCCCGTCGCGGCAACGACATGCTGGCGGAGCAAATTTCGAAGCGCCCCGACCGCTACGCGGGCTTCGCGCATCTGGCCATGCAGGACCCCAACGCCGCCGCCGATGAACTCGAACGATGCGTGCGCGAACTCGGTTTCGTGGGCTCGATGGTCAACGGCCATACGAATGGGGTGTATCTGGACGACGTTCGCTACGATCCTTTCTGGGAACGCATGCAGGAACTCGATGTGCCGCTCTACCTGCACCCCGGCGACTCATACCGCTTGCCTTTCGTGCTCGAGGGCGCTCCAGAATTGCTCAAGCCCACATGGGAATGGACCGTCGAGACCTCATCGCATTTCCTGCGCCTGGTCTTCTCCGGCGTATTCGACCGCTTCCCCCGGTTGAAGATCATTCTGGGGCATATGGGCGAGGCGTTGCCCTTTTACCTGTGGCGCCTGGACAGCCGCGCCGCACTGATCGTCGGCAAGCGCCCGCTGAAAATGGCGCCTTCGGAATACTTGAAGCGCAACCTCTACATCACGACATCCGGCGTGTGCGAAGACGCGCCGATGATCGCATCCCTGAGCACCCTGGGGCTGGACCATGTGATGTTTTCGGTGGACTACCCTTACGAAGACTCCGCCACTGCCGGCAAATTCCTCGACAACGCGGCCATCGACGAAGCCACGCGCGAGAAAGTGGCCCGCCTCAATGCCATCAGCCTGCTGAAGCTCAAGCTGTAGGCCGCGCAGGACGCCACACACCCAGTGGCTACGGCCCCAGCAACGGCAAGCGATAGTTGCCGACGTCGGTAATGCCGGCCCAGGGGCATTTCAGTTCATCCTTGCACCAGGGGAGTACGCCGTTGATGAATCGCTCTCAAACCGTGCCTGACATGCACGACATCAAAGCTGCAATCCGTGTGGGACTCTCCGTAGGGCTGCCGCTGGCCGCCGTATACCTGGCCGGCCGCCTCGATCTGGCGGTCTTCGGTGCGTTCGGCGGCCTCACGTCGCTCTACGGCCACAGCGAATCCGCGCTTCAACGTATCGAAACCCAGATCATGGCCGCACTCGCCTTGATTGTGACGATCGCCGCGGCCGCGGCGTTCGCGGCGTATGCCCCGGACCATGGGGGGGCCCCCTGGCTGCTGGCCATGCTGTTGGCCGCTGCCGTGCTGGGACCGGGCTCGCTTGGCGCGGTCCTGGGCTGGGTGCCGCGCGGCGAGATTTTCTTCGTACTGACGCTGATGGTGATTGCCGGACTGCCCATGGACTGGGCCAAGGTTCCGCTTGCGATTGCGGTAGGCGCCGCCAGTGCCGCACTTTCGGTGATCCTTGCGATTCTGTTCGGTGGCGGCGCGCGCAATGCCCGTGCCGCGCTGAGCCAAATACGTATGCGCACGCGGGCTGGCGCCATAGCCCTCGATGTGAGCCGGCACAAGATCGCGATCGTCGTCTCCGCGGCCGCAGTCCTGGCAGGCTGGCTGATCGCGGACATGACAGGCATCGGCCACCCCTA
>DASPIV010000585.1:0-2638 GCA_035628955.1 Bordetella sp. | reverse complement strand
ACGCTGGACACCCGAACGGGCGATCATGGCGAACCCCTGTATGCCGGGCTGGGGTACCAGCGCGCCGGTGTCATTCCGGAGTTCTGCCTGGACGTGCTGGGCCAGCGCGTCGATCCAACCACCATCATGTACAAGCTGCTGTAGCTTTACTTGGCTGGCGCGGCTCCGGCCTGGCCGGCATCTTGCCGCGCGGCGGCCTGGGCGTAGTAGTTGGCCAGCGCCTCGATCTCTTGCGGCGTGAGTTGCTGTGCGAACGCCTGCATGACGCCTACGTCGTCGTTGTGCCGCTGTCCGTTGCGGAAGGCGTTCATCTGCGTAATGAAATACTGCGCGGGCTGGCCCGCCAAGCGGGGCAGCAGGGCGCCTTCGCCGCGGCCCCCCAAGCCATGGCAATTGGCGCATGCCGGCAGCGCGCGGGCGTTGTCGCCTTGTACATCCAGCTTGCGCGCCGCTTCCGGGCCGGCCGCCGAACTGGCCAGCGCGGGCGCCGGCAGGCCGGCGTAATACTTCGCCAGGTGCCCGATTTCCTGGGGGCTGAGCCCTTTGGCAATCGCGTTCATCAATGGCTGGGTACGCCCGCCATTGCGATAGTCGGTCAGTTGCTTGGCAAGATAGTCCGCCGACAGGCCCGCCAGGGTGGGGAACGTGCCACCCGGTTGCGCCACGCCTTGCTGGCCATGGCAGGCCACGCAGGCCTGCACGCCGGTGCCGGGTTTGCCGGCCTGGGCCAGCTGTTGGCCTTGCTTGGCATCGGCGCTTTTCAGGGCGGCTTCCCAGGTGGGCCGATGGGCGGTGAAGTCCTGCGCGCTGCGGCCGGGAACCGGCTGGGGCGGCTGGGGCGGCGCGGCCGGCGTCCCGGCGGCGGGCGCCGCCGCGCCGCCAGGCGCTGCCGGGTTGGCGCCGGAAGCCGGCGATGCCGAGGGTGCGGGCGTGGCGGGCGTTGGGGCGGTCTGCACGGTTACCGCGGTCGGCCGGATCAGGCCTACGCCGCCGTGATCCCACATCTGGTAGGCCGTGGCCACCAGGGTCAGCAAGGGCACCCCCACCATCAACCCGACGACAAGGCCGATGCCCGTATGGAATGCTTTCATGTCGACACCAACGGCCCTGGCGAGCGCAGGTAATCCGCCTTGATTTTCTCGACTATCCAGTACGCCGTCGCACCCACCGTGGCGGTGGGATTGAAGCAGGAATTCTGCGGAAACAGCGAGGCGCCCGTCACGAATACATTGGGCACGTCCCACACCTGGCCGTAGCGGTTGACCACGCTGGTGGCGGGGTCGCCGCCCATGGCCGCGCCGCCGGTCAGGTGCGTGGACTGATAGGCCGTGGCCGTGAAGGGCCGCTTGCGCGGTCCGGGTTCGGTGCGCTGCACGCCTTTCATGGCCTTGCCGACTTCATCGCCCTTGGCCGTCAGGAAAGCCGACATGCGGATATCGTTGTCGGGCAGGTCATAAGTGATGCGCAGCAGCGGCTGCCCCCAGGCGTCTTTGTAGGTGGGGTCCAGGCTCAGGTAGCTGCCGCGGGTGGGCTGCGCCGCGCCGGTGATGGTGATAGACGCGGAATGGTTGTAATAGCGCTTCACGGCACGCTTCCATTCCGGCCCCCACGCTGCCGTGCCCTTGGGAGTAGGGTGATAGCCGATGGGGGCGCCGCTGACCACCTGGATCTGGATATAGCCGCCGCCCACGAAGCCATGGGGGCCGTGGTCGAAGTTGTCGGCGCTGAAGTCGTCCATGGTGACGGCGACCGCGCCGGCGCCCATGAACGGGTTGATATAAATGGACTCGTCGAAGAACAGATTCACCCCCGACGTGGTCTGGTGCGTGTAGTTGCGGCCCACCACGCCGGTGTCCGAATCCGGGTCGTAGGGTTTGCCTATGCCCGACAACAGCAGCAGGCGCACATTGTTGATACTGAATGCGCACAGCACCACGGTATCGGCGGGCTGGAACTGCTCGTTGCCGGCCGCGTCCACGTAAGTGACGCCGATCGCGCGTTGCTTGTCGGGGCTGAGTTCCACGCGCAGGACGTGGGCGCCGGTGCGGATCTCGAAATTGTCCATTTTCAAGGCCGCGGGCAGGATGCACACTTGGGGCGACGCCTTGGCGAAATGCTCACAGCCGAAGTTCGAACAGAACCCGCAGTACACGCAGGCGCTCATGCGCAGGCCCTCGGTATTGACGTACGGCCGGGTAGCCAGTGCCGACGGCTGTACATACGGGTGATAGCCCAGGCTGCGCGCCGCCTCGCCGAACAGCGCCGATGCATACGGCACTTTCATGGGCGGATTGGGGTAGGGCCGCGAGCGCCACGGCTCGAACGGATTGCCGCCTTCCTGCTTCTGGCCCTTCAGGTTGCCGGCCTGGCCCGATGCGCCGATCAGGTAATCGAACCGGTCGAAGTAGGGTTCCAGCTCGTCATACGACACGGGCCAGTCCTGGCAGCTCAGGTCGTCGTCGAAAATGGCGGCGCCATAGCGGTCGGTATAGTGGCTGCGCATATTGAAATCGGTAGGGTCGAAGCGGTAATAGGCGCCCGACCAATGATTGCCCGCGCCGCCCAGGTGCGTGCCCGGATAGGCGAACTGCCAGCGCCGCATCGGTAGCGCGGTCTGCTTCGTGTTGTTGCGGAAGGT
>DASPIV010000584.1:0-8825 GCA_035628955.1 Bordetella sp. | reverse complement strand
CGCAGATATTCAGCCGCTACCCGTTCCGCGCGGGTAGCGGGGCGCTGCAACTGCCCGCCCGAACCCAATGACCGCGAAGACGCCGCGGCGTGGCTCGTCCCAGGCTGCCAAGTCCCGCTACGACACGGTGGCGCTGGTGCTGCAAGGCGGCGGAGCCCTGGGGTCGTATCAGGCGGGG
Source organism: Bordetella sp. (assembly GCA_035628955.1). Classification (GTDB taxonomy): domain Bacteria; phylum Pseudomonadota; class Gammaproteobacteria; order Burkholderiales; family Burkholderiaceae_B; genus Bordetella_A. Next base: position 8,647 of record DASPIV010000584.1, on the reverse strand, counting down.
GTCTACCAGGGGTTGCACGAAGCCGGCATCCGTCCGAACTGGATCGCCGGCATCTCCATCGGGGCGATCAACGCGGCCATCATCGCCGGTTCGCCGCCCGACGAACGCGTCGAGCGCCTGAGCGGGTTCTGGAAAAGCATCTGCCGTCCCATGGGGTTCTCGAGTTTGCCCTGGGGCGATACTCTGGCCCGCATGTACCAGGGTATCCCGTTCGGTTTCGGCTCGCCAGCCATGAACGGGCAACTGGCCGCTTTCCAGGCCCTGATGTCCGGGCAGCCTGGTTTTTTCAAGCCGCGCTACCCGCCGCCGTATTGGCTGCGCGGCGGGCCGGCCGCCACCAGCTTCTATGACACCGCGCCGCTGGCGGCCACCTTGCGGCTCTATGTCGACTTCGATCTGCTCAACCGGAGCGATGTCCGGGCGAGCTTTGGCGCCGTCAATGTCCGTACCGGCAATTTCGCGTACTTCGACAGCACCAACACTACCTTGCGGGCCGAGCACATCATGGCCTCGGGCGCGCTGCCGCCGGGGTTTCCAGCGGTGGAAATCGACGGCGAGTACTACTGGGACGGCGGCATAGTCTCGAATACGCCGCTGGCGCAAGTGCTGTCGGCGCACCCCATGCGCGATACCCTGGCCTTCCAGGTCGACCTGTGGCCTGCGCGCGGGCCGCTGCCCACCAACCTGGAAGAAGTGGCCGAGCGGCAGAAAGACATCCAGTATTCCAGCCGCACCCGTACTGTCACGAACACCTACCAGCGGGTGCTCAAGCTGCGCCACGGTTTGCAGCGCCTGCTCGAGCGCCTTCCCGAGCACGAGCGCAACAGCGCCGAATTGGCCGATATCCGAGAGCTGGCCTGTACTCCGGCGGTCAACGTCATCAACCTGATCTACGAAGCGAAGCGCTACGAGCGCAACTCGAAAGACTACGAATTCGGCCTGGAAGCCATGCAGGATCATTGGCAAAGCGGACTCAGCGATATCCAGCGCACCTTGGCCGAGCCTGCCGTACTGGATCGGCCCTCGTTCGGCCAAGGCCTGGTGGCGCACGACATCCACCGCCCGGCGCGCTGATTCCATCCCCGCCGGGGCCGGGCCCGGTGCGGGCGGACAATGCCGTCGCGGCAAGGGCGCACCTGTTGGCTCGATGCCCTATTGGTGGTCAGAACTGTCCGATTTTCGGCGCTGGCCAGCCGTCGTGGATCGCGGCGGGGCCCTTATGCCGGGTAGCCTTTCGTATTCACCGGCAGTTCCATGTGCCCGTCCCGTCGTATCACTGTCGCGGCGTTGCAACGCGCCGCCAATTCCCTCGGATCAATATGGCCATTCTCCAGACCGCATCCTCCTCAGTCCAGTACGCACGGCGTTCGTCAAATGCGGGCAACGGTGGCAGCGATGGTTGGTGGGGTCTGATGTACCAGGGCTGGGTGCTCATCACCCCCAATGGCAAGCGCCTGAACCTGACCGCCATCGAGCGGGCCTGCTTCCTGTGCCTGCTGGCCAGTCCGCAACGCGAGCTCGCACGCGACGTGCTGTCGCAGGCTCTTCCGCAGTCCAACCTGCGCACCATCAATGTATCCATCAGCCGGTTGCGCAAGAAAGTGCGCGCCATGGGCATCATCCTGCCGCTGCACACGGTACATGGCATGGGCTATGTGTTCCTGGGCCATCTGGTGGCCCAGGCAGGCGCCGCTTAAGCGAAATACAGCACGCAATACAGCAAGAATACGGGAAAAGCTGTCGTTTTATAGCAAAAATACGGTACATTAACGGGCTTCCCGAACGCCTCTCCATGCGTTCGGTCCGGTGCGCGCGGGCTCGCGCGCCACGGTTCTACTCCGCGAGGAATCCATGCGTTTTTCGCCTCATCGTGTCTCGGGATTCGGTGCCGTCGCGCTTGTCGCACTGGCTCTGTCAGGCTGCAAAGAACAACCGCAGATGAATCCGGGCATGCCGCAGGTCAGCGTCATTACTGTTCAGCCCAAACCTGCCTCGATCGTGTCCGAACTGCCGGGTCGCGTCGACGCCGTTCGCGATGCGGAAATCCGCGCCCGCGTCACCGGCATCGTGCAGAAAATCGAATTCGAGCAGGGCGGCGACGTCAAAGAAGGGCAGCTCTTGTTCAAGATCGATCCGGCTCCCTACCGGGCCGCACGCGACCAGGCCGCCGCCCAGCTCAAGCAAGCGCAGGCCGATCTGTTCAGCGCCAAGGCCTTGGCTAACCGCTATGCGCCGCTGGTCAAAGCCAACGCGGTCAGCAAGCAGGAATACGACAATGCCGTCGCCGGCAGCCGCCAGGCCGAAGCCGCGGTGGCCGCTGCCAAGGCCAATCTGGACACGGCCTTGATCAACCTGGGCTATACCGACGTCACCTCGCCCATCACGGGGCGTATCGGCAAGCCGCTGGTTACCGAAGGCGCGCTGGTCGAGTCCGTCTCGGCCACGCAAATGGCGCTGGTGCAGCAGCTCGATCCGATCTATATCGACTTCACGCAAAGCACGACCGAGCTGGCCAGGCTGCGCAGGGCGTTCGCCAGCGGGCAGATACAACGCGTCGGCCCGGATACCGCCCGGGTCAGCGTGGTGCTCGAAGACGGCACGGTCTATGAACACCCCGGCAAGCTGCTGTTTACCGGCATCACGGTCGACCCGACCACCGGCCAGGTGAACCTGCGCGCCGAAGTCGCGAATCCGGATCACATCCTGCTGCCCGGCATGTATGTGCGCGTACGCCTCGACGAAGGCATGAACCAGCAGGCGCTGATGGTGCCGCAGCAATCCTTGCAGCGTACCGCCGACGGCATGCAGAGCCTGATGCTGGTCAAGGACAACAAGATCGAGCAGGTGAACGTTACCACCGGGTCGGTGATCGACAATCAGTGGCTCATTACCAGCGGGCTCAAGGCGGGCGACGTGGTGGTGGTCGAGGGTTTCCAGAAAATCCGACCCGGCGCCCCCGTGAAGGCGTCCCCCTGGAATCCTGGGGGTGCCAAGGCCGCACCGCCCGCAGGCGGTGCGCCCGCAGGCGGCGATGGGGCCAAGCCCCAGGAGCCGGCCTCGGGGCAAAAGTCCTGAACGGCACGCGGCGCATCGCGCCGCGTGCCTGTTTTCGTGAGCACTTCCAGAGTCAGCCCACATGCCGCAATTTTTTATCGAACGACCGATCTTCGCCTGGGTAGTCGCCCTGTTCATTCTGCTGGCCGGCCTGTTGGCTATTCCCAACATGCCGATCTCGCAGTACCCCGACGTGGCACCGCCGGCGATCACCATCACGGCCACTTATCCCGGCGCTTCGGCCAAGGAAGTGGCCGAGTCGGTCACCAGTATCATCGAAGACCAGCTCAACGGCGCCAAGGGCCTGCTGTACTACGAATCGGTCAGTGACTCGTACGGCCAGTCGCAGATCACCGCCACGTTTGCGCCGGGTACCGATCCCGACCTGGCGCAGGTCGACGTGCAGAACCGCGTATCGAACGTATCCGCGCAACTGCCCGGGGCCGTGAACCAGCAGGGCATCAACTACGAGCAGACCAGCGCCGGCTTCCTGCTCATCGTCACGTTGTCGTCCACCGATGGCACGCTCGACCAGACCGCGCTGGCCGACTACATCACCCGCAACGTGCAGAACCCCGTGTCGCGGGTGCCTGGCGTGGGGCAGTTCCAGTTGTTCGCCGCGCCGCGCGCCATGCGCATCTGGATCGATCCCGACAAGCTGGTGGGTTTCAACCTCAGCGCCTCCGATGTCAACGCGGCCATCAGCCGCCAGAACCTTTTGATCTCGGCCGGCAGCATGGGCGCGCCGCCCAACCCCCCCAGCCAGCGATCCACCGCCACGGTCATTGTCAACGGGCAGTTGTCCACGGTGGAAGCTTTCGGCAATATCGTGCTGCGTGCCAATACCGATGGTTCTTCGGTACGCATGCGCGACGTCGCGCGCATCGAGGTCGGTGCCGACAACTATCAGTTCGGCGCACGCTTGAACGGCAAGCCCACCGCCGCCTTCGCCATTGTGCTGTCGCCCGACGCCAACGCCCTGGCCACGGCCGAGGGCGTGCGGGCCCAGATGGAATCGCTGTCCCAGTATTTCCCGGGCAACATCAAGTACGCCATTCCCTACGACACCGCGCCCTACGTCAAGGTATCCATCGAGCAGGTAGTCCACACCCTGGGAGAAGCCATGGTGCTGGTGTTCCTGGTGATGTTCCTGTTCCTGCAGAATGTCCGCTACACCCTGATCCCGGCCCTGGTCGTGCCGGTGGCTATGCTGGGTGCGTTCGCGGTAATGCTGGCGCTGGGCTTTTCCATCAACGTACTGACCATGTTCGCCATGGTGCTGGCCATCGGCATCCTGGTCGACGATGCCATCGTGGTGGTCGAGAACGTCGAGCGCATCATGGCCACCGAGGGCTTACCGCCCAAAGAGGCCACCAAGAAGGCCATGCCGCAGATCAGCGGCGCCATCGTGGGTATCACGCTGGTGCTGGTCACAGTGTTCCTGCCGCTGGCTTTCATGAGCGGTTCGGTAGGCGTCATCTACCGCCAGTTCTCGGTGGCCATGGCCGTGTCGATCTTCTTCTCGGCCTTCCTGGCCCTGACGTTCACGCCGGCCCTGTGCGCCACTATCCTGAAGCCCGTTCCCAAAGGCCACCACGTCGACAAGAAGGGCTTCTTCGGCTGGTTCAACCGCAGGTTCGACGCCACTACGCACAGCTACCAGAACTGGGTCGCGCGCATGCTGCACAAGGGCGGGCGCATGATGCTGTTCTTCCTGCTGCTGGTGGTGCTGCTGGGCTGGCTATACCTGCGCCTGCCGTCCTCGTTCCTGCCCGAAGAAGATCAGGGCTACGTGGTCAGCAACATCGAACTGCCTACCGGCGCCAGCGCCAACCGCACCCTCGAAGTGATGCAGCAGGTCGAACAGTATTTCATGGCCCTGCCGACGGTCGAGAACATCATCGCGGTGCAGGGCTACAGCTTCAACGGCAACGGCCTGAACGCGGCAATCGCCTTCACGACCTTGAAGCCTTTCTCGCAACGCACGGAACCCCAGGATTCGGCGGGCGCTATTGCATTTGCCGCCTTCCAGAAGCAACTGATGGGCATCCACGATGCGCAGGTGTTCACGCTGGTGCCGCCCGCCATTTCATCGCTGGGCAACGCCAGCGGCTTCGACTTCCGCCTGCAGGATCGCGCCAACGCTGGCAGCGAGGCGCTGGCCCAGGCCACCGCCCAGCTGATGGGCCTGGCCATGAAGAGCCCTGTGCTGTCGCAGGTGCGTATCACCGGTCTGGGCGAGGGGCCGCAACTGGACCTGACCATCGACCGTGACAAGGCCGCCGCCCTGGGCGTGGACTTCGACGCGGCCGCCACACTGCTGTCCACGGCGCTGGGTTCGGCCTATATCGACAAGTTCCCCAACATGGGACGCATGCAGAACATCTGGGTGCAAGCCGAGGCCCGCCATCGCATGCAGGTCGACGACATCCTCCGGATGAACGTCAACAACAAGGAAGGCGGCATGGTGCCTCTTTCCAGCTTTGTGTCGGCCAAGTGGACTCAGGGGCCGGTGCAGGTGGTGCGCTACAACAGCTACGAGTCGATGCGTATCGGCGGCGACGCGGCGCCGGGCTACACCACCGGCGAAGCCATGGCCGAAATGGAAAGCCTGATGACGCAGTTGCCGGCCGGCTTCGGCTACGAATGGAACGGCCTGTCATACCAGGAACGCCAGGCGGGCAACCAGGCTCCCATCCTGATGGGCCTGTCACTGCTGGTGGTGTTCCTGGTGCTGGCGGCGCTGTACGAAAGCTGGGCCATCCCGCTGTCGGTCATGTTGGTGGTACCGCTGGGCATGCTGGGCGCCGTGGCGCTGGTGTCCGTCCTGGGCATGTCCAACGACGTGTACTTCCAGGTGGGCATGATCACCGTGATCGGCCTGGCCGCCAAGAACGCCATCCTGATCGTTGAGTTCGCCAAAGACCAGCACGCCCGTGGCATGGGCCTGTACGAGGCCACGATCGAGGCGGCGCGCCTGCGCTTCCGACCCATCCTGATGACCTCGCTGGCCTTCATCCTGGGGGTGATCCCCCTGGCCATCGCCACGGGGGCGGGCGCGGCCAGCCAGCGCGCGGTGGGTATCGGCGTGCTGGGCGGAATGCTGGCCGCCACGCCGTTCGCGGTGATCTTCGTGCCAACCTTCTTCGTGGTGGTGCTCAGCCTCTTCAAGACCAAGCCGCGCCTGCTGGGCAACGAGCTCAAGGAATTCGAAGCCGAGCAGGCCGCCAAGCGCGCCCGCGAAGCGGCGCCCGACCAATCCGGCAACGGGCCGTCGGCGGCTCCCAGCCAGGAGGGCAAGGAATGACAGCCCTGATGTACAAACGAACCGTGCTGTCGGCGTGCGTGGCGGCCGTGCTGGCCGGCTGCTCGCTGGCGCCCGATTACAAACGGCCCGAATCGCCGGTGCCGGGCGATTGGCCCGCGCAGCCCAAGGTGCAGTACGGCGCGTACAACCAACCCACTTCCTTGTCGGAACAACCCGCCCAGGATGTCGCGCCCGCGGGCGCCGTGCCGGCTGCCGACATCGGCTGGCGCGATTTCTTCCGCGACCCGCGCTTGCAGGTGCTGATCGAACTGTCGCTGGTCAACAACCGCGACCTGCGCGTGGCCGTGCAGCGGGTTGAAGAAGCCCGTGCCCAGTACGGCATACAGCGCGGTGCGCAATGGCCCAGCATCGGCGCCGGCATCGAAGGCACGCGCCAGCGCACGCCGGCCGATATGCGCCTGGGTGGCGACGATGCGCCGTCGGTCACCAACAGCTATCAGGCGGGTATCGGCCTGACCACGTTCGAAATCGATTTGTTCGGGCGCTTGCGCAACCTGTCCGAGGCGGCCTACCAGCAGTATCTGTCGACCGAGCAGGCCCAGCGCAGCGTGCATATCACCCTGGTGGGAGCCGTCGCGCAGGCCTATTTCACCCAGCGCGCCGCCGAAGTGCAACTCGACCTCACCCGCAAGACCCTGGCTTCGCGCCAGGAGTCCTATGACCTGGTCAAGCGCCGCTTCGACGGCGGCGTGGCCTCTGAGCTGGACCTGAACCAGTCCAAGGGCCTGCTCGACTCGGCTTCGGCCGACCTGGCGCAACTGGCGCGGGTCCGGGCACAGGCCATCAACGCGCTGACCGTGCTGGTGGGCACGCCGCTGCCGGCCGACCTGCCGCCGCCGGCCGAATTTGGCCGCGACCAACTGCTGGCCACGGTGCCGGCCGGCCTGCCCTCCGACATGCTGGCACGCCGTCCCGACATCATTGCCGCCGAGAACCAGTTGAAGGCGGCCAATGCCAATATCGGCGCGGCGCGCGCAGCGTTCTTCCCGACCATCTCGCTGACCGGCATGCTGGGTTACGCCAGCACGTCCATGGGCGCTCTGTTCGAAGGCAGCCAGCGGGCCTGGAATTTCACGCCATCCATCACCACGCCCATCTTCGCCGGCGGCAGCATCCGCGAAGGCCTGAACGTGGCCAAGGCGCGCGACAACATCGCCGTGGCGCAGTACGAGCAGACCATCCAGCAAGCCTTCCAGGAAGTCTCCGACGCCCTGGCCGGCGAAGCTACCTACGGCGCGCAGCTCGACGCACTGCGCTCGCTGCAGACGTCCACGGCCCGCACGCTGGAATTGTCCAACCTGCGCTACACCAACGGCATCGACAGCTACCTGCAGGTCCAGACGGCCCAGGTCGATTTTTTCAGCGCCCAACTGGGCCTGGTGCAGGCCGGCCTGGAAGCGCTCAACAATCGGGTCGAACTGTACAAGGCACTGGGCGGCGGCTGGACCGAAGCCACGAAAGTATCGTCGACCACAGCACCATGATAGAACTGGGCGTCAATATCGATCACGTGGCCACGCTGCGCCAGCAACGCCATACTGTCTATCCCGACCCGGTGGCGGCGGCCCTGCGTGCCGAAGACGCCGGCGCCGACCTGATCACCCTGCATCTGCGCGAAGACCGCCGCCATATCCAGGATGCCGACGTGCATGCCATCCGGCCGCTGCTGCGCACCCGCATGAACCTTGAATGCGCGGTCACGCCGGAAATGCTCCAGATCGCCTGCGCCGTGCGTCCCAGCGACGTCTGCCTGGTGCCCGAGAAACGCACCGAGCTCACCACCGAAGGCGGGCTGGATGTGGCCGGAGCGCTGCCCGCCGTGCGCGATGCCGTGGCACGCCTGCACGACGCCGGTATCCGGGTGTCGCTGTTCATCGACCCCGAGTCCACCCAGATCCAGGCGGCTGCCCAGGCCGGCGCCACGGTCATCGAACTGCATACCGGCGCCTACGCCGAGGCCCCCCAGGGCCAGGGCGAGCCCGAGATCGAGCGCCTGCGCGCCGCGCTGGCCGAAGGGTTGCGCCATGGCATGCGAGTCAATGCCGGCCATGGGCTGCACTATGGCAACGTGGCCCCCATTGCCGCCCTCGACGGGATTGCCGAGCTCAATATCGGCCATGCCATCGTGGCCCAGGCGGTGTTCGACGGCTGGGAAAAGGCCGTGCGCGACATGAAGGCATCGATGGTGCAGGCTCGCCTGCAGGCGCTGCGCGGCCGCTGAGCCGGCCCAGGCAGGGCGCGGTCGCGTATCATTGCCGGATACCC
>DASPIV010000583.1:0-5826 GCA_035628955.1 Bordetella sp. | reverse complement strand
CGCCGCCCAGGTGTTTCATACCGACGAAGACCGGCGCTTGTGGAGCCAGTACCGGCAGCCGCTGATCGAGTTGCCCTCCATTCACTATAAGAAGCTTCTGGAAGGTTCATTGGCGAAAATGGTGGATTGACCTTGGTGCGCAATTCGCGCTATTTCACCTCGCGCCGCGCGGTCTTCCATTCGCCGGCCACGATTTTTTCGTTGGCCACGGCGGCGAAGGTTTCGTTGGCGCGCGAGGTGGCCGCCGTGCTGGTGCGCTCGCGCGATTGCGCCGTCACCCATTTGATACGCAAGCCCCGGATCGGACTGGCCGTTACGTATTGCTGCGTCAGCGGCTCGTGGACGGCTGAGTAGGGCAACACGGTATAGCCCACCCCCCGGCGTATCAGGTCGAACATCATGGATATCATGTCGGCTTCCATGACGGGTTCGACCGATAGCTTGCGCTGGGCCAAGGCGCGGTCGACGATAAGCCGCAAGCTATTGGGGTAGGCCGTAAGAATCAGCGGCCGGCCGGCGATGCGGGAAATGTCCACGGGATGGCTGGCGTCCAGCCCGGCCTCGGGGGGCCCCACCCAACACAGAAGCTCGCTGGCAAAGGGACGCACATCGAAGGCATCGAGCGCTTCGAGGCTGGAAACAATGGCGATATCGATATCGCCAGCCGCCAGAGCATCGCGCATGGACTTGGACGTGCCTTCATGCACCGCCAAGCGTACTTTCGGGTACTGCGCGTGGTATTGCGCGACGACAGGTGCCACAAGCATCTGGCGCAGCGACGGGGGTGCCCCAAGATGCAAAGGGCCGGTGGGCTGTTCGCCCACGGCAGTGACGGCGCCCTTGATCTCGTCTGCCAGGTGCAGCAGCATGGAAGCACGCGCCAGCAGAACTTCACCGGCCTCGGTCAGATTGACTCCGCGCGCCTGCCGCTCGAACAGATCGACCCCAAGCTCTTCTTCCAGCAACTTGATCTGCCGGCTTAAGGCCGATTGCGTAATCCATGCCTTGGCACTGGCCGCTGTCAGGCTGCGGGTATGAGCGACGTGAACAAAGTAGCGAAGCTGGCGCAGGTCCATAAGCGTTCCGGGGCTGTTGTCGAGCCATCTAATTTTGGAATACCAAGGATGATTATTATACGTTTGTCGTGCGTCAACGGCTCCGCTATCGTGCTGAAAAAGGAGACCGACCCATGATTCACGAGTACCGCACTTACACGATCGAACCCGGCCAACTCGACACTTACCTGGCACTGGCCGAAAGCAAGGTAGTGCCTATCCGCCAAGATGACTATGGCCGCCTGGTGGGGTTCTGGACCAGCGAATTCGGTGTACTGAACCAGGTCCACCATATCTGGGAATACACGTCCATAGACCAGCGCCAACAGTTGCGCCGGGAACTGGCGGCAAACCGCCGTTGGTGCGATGAGTTTCTGGCAGGCGCCTGGCCGACCATGCAGGCCCAGGAAGTCCGCTTCATGAGCCCGCAAGACCAGATCAGCCAGGCCACGGGCCCCAGCGCTTTCTATGAGCGGCGCATCTACCGATGCCCCGCGGGCCGGTTCGCCGATCTGGGCCGCGCGGTGCTGCAGCGGCAGCGCGACGCGGCCGCGTCGTTGTTCGGCGTTTGGATCAGCGAGTCGCCCCAACCCAACGAAGTGGTGGAGATCGTGGCCTACCCCGATCTGACATCACGGCTGGCGGACCGGATCACCGCGCCGCAACAGCGCGATTGGCTGCGCGAGCACGCCGCGATTCTTCAGCATGTCGAATCGACCTTCCTGCTGCCCATCGGTATTTCGCCTGCCAAATAACCAACCTGCAACTTCCGCATCAGGGAAAACGACCGTGAGCACCATTAAGCAACTGAAGACAGTGCCTGTTTCGATGGCACAAATGCTGGAAAATGTTGCCCGCTTTCGCGAGCTAAGGCCTCAGTCCAGCTATTACAGAGACGATCAGGGTATTCCGCACGAAGCCTATGAAACCGTGACGGCAAAAGCGCTGTACACCCTGATGGCGCCATCGGTTACGGCAGGCCCCATGTCGGCCACGCCGGCCATCCTGACCGAGGACAACCTGTCGGTGATCATCGCCGAATGCCCACCGGGGGACAAGCCGATGCTGCACGCGCATTTCTTTACCGTGGAGCACTTTTTCTGCCTGAGCGGACAGTTCAAAGTGCGCTGGGGTGACAACGGAGAAAACCAGTTGACGCTGGATCCGTTCGACATGATCCGCGTTCCGCCCGGCGTGTGTCGCGACTTCACGAACGTGACGGATCAGACTGCGCATCTGCTGGTATTCATTACCGGGAAAGGCGAGTCCGACTACAACGATATCGGCTTCGCACCCGGCGAATCGCAGAAGTTCAAGCAGCGTTTTGGCGAGGATGTCGCCGAGAAGCTGGAGACCATCGGCTTCAGCTTCCTGAAATGAATCCACGCGCGGCCCGCATGCGCACCGCCATCGCCCTTACCCGACCTGGAGCCGGCTCACTCATGATCGAGATCATCGTAAATAGCAGACCCATTCAAGTGACATCTGACGATGACACCCCCTTGCTGTGGGTGCTCAGGGATGAATTGGGATTGACCGGCACCAAGTTCGGTTGTGGCATGGCGCTGTGCGGGGCCTGTACGGTACATGTGGAAGGACAAGCGGTTCGGGCCTGCGTAACGCCGGTGTCGGCGGTGGCCGGCAAGCAAGTCGTCACCATAGAAGGCCTGTCGCAGGACAGTTCGCACCCTGTCCAGCTTGCCTGGATTGCCGAACAGGTTCCACAGTGCGGCTACTGCCAATCGGGCCAGATCATGGGCGCGGTGGCTTTGCTGCGTAACATCCCCGAGCCCAGCGATGAGCAGATCGAAGCCGTCATGAACGGACATCTTTGCCGCTGCGGTACGTATCCGCGCGTGAAGGCCGCCGTCAAGCGTGCTGCCTCGGGAGCCCCGCGATGATGCCGGCCACCGCCCCCATTTCACGACGGATATTCCTGAAGCTAGGGGTGGCCTCGGGCGGGGGCCTGTTACTGTCGGCGGCCGGCAGGACCAGTCCGGGCAATGCCGATACGCCGGCGACCCTGCGGCAAGAGCCCTACGCGCAATTGAACGCATGGCTGCGCGTAGATACCCAAGGCGCCGTGACCTTCATGATGAGCCAATCCGAGATGGGCCAGGGTGTCCATACCGGCCTGACCATGATCGTGGCCGAGGAACTTGATGCCGATTATGAGCAAGTGCGCTTCGAACAGGCGCCGGTCACCGAAGCGTTCTTCAACCCTCGCTATATTGGCCCGAACGGAGGCCAGGGAACCGGTGGCAGTTCGTCCATCAGTCAGTTGGCGCCGATACTGCGCACTGCCTGCGCCTCGGTCCGGGACGTGCTGTTGCGCGCGGGTGCCCAGCAATTGCGAGTCGAGCCGGCTACCTGCCATACCGCGGGCGGCTTCGTCATCCACGCCGCCTCGGGCCGTCGCGTCGGCTACGGCCCGCTGGCGCAAGCTGCTGCCGGGCTGACCCTGCCGGAACAGCCGCGCCTGAAAGAACCCCGGGAATTCAGGCTGCTGGGCACAGTCGTGCCGCGCCGGGATGTGCCTGCCAAGATCAATGGGCAGGCCGTGTTCGGCCTGGACGTCAAAGTGCCCGGCGCCCTGGTGGCGCTGGTGGCGCGCTGCCCGGTATTTGGCGGCACGCTGGACAGTATGGATGCCGATGCCGCGCGGCAAAGCCCGGGCGTGCTTGGGGTAGTGCCGATCACGGCCGGCGTGGCGGTCGTGGCCGATTCATTCTGGCACGCCAAGAAGGGCCGGGATGCGCTGCAGCCGCGCTGGAAATCCGACCCTGACCCGCGCTGGGACTCGGACCAGCTTTCCAGCACCTTCGAGCAGCTCGCCCGCACACCCGGCATTGCCGCGCGCAATGAAGGCAATGTCGAACAGGCATTGGCTCAGTTGCCGGTGCGGCTGGATGCCGTCTACGAGTCGCAGTACCTGGACCCCGCCCCCATGGAGCCCATGAACTGCACTGCATGGGTGCAGCAAGACCGGTGCGAGATATGGGCGCCCACCCAGTTCCAGTCCCGGGCCCTGAGCGCCGCGCAACGTATTACGGGTTTGCCCGCCGACCGGATAACCGTCAACACGACATATCTGGGCGGTGGATTCGGCCGGCGTTTCTATCACGACTATGTCGATGAGGCTGTCGAAGTCAGCTTGGCGGTACGCCGGCCCGTGAAAGTGATGCGGACCCGGGAAGACGACATGACCCACAGCTTCTACCGGCCCGCCAGCCATAATCGGGTATCGGCGGGCCTGGATGCCGAAGGTCGCATCGTGGCGTGGCATCACCGGGCGGTGTCGAGTTCGATTCTCAAGAAGCTCTGGCCCGAACGCATCAATGCCACCACGGGCTTTGACGCCACATCGGGCCACGAGGCGGCCAACCTGCTATATGACATTCCGAATTACCGCTTCGATTGGGTTCCGGCCGAATCGCCGGTACCGGTCGGGATATGGCGCTCGGTGGGCGATTCGCAGAATACGTTCGTCACGCAATCGTTCATCGATGAACTGGCCTATGCGGCCGGCCGCGACCCCTACGAATTTCGCCGCGCGCATCTGGGCGACAAGCCCGGTGCGGCGCGCCTGCGGGCGGTGCTGGACATGGTTGCCGACAAAGCAGGCTGGGGCACTTCCCTGGCCTCGGGCCGGCACCGCGGCATCGCGGCGGTACAGTGCTACGGCGCATTTGCCGCACAAGTGGCCGAAGTGTCGATCGATGCCGACGGCCAGATTATCGTCCACCGTATCGTCGCGGGCCTGGACTGCGGCTGGGTCACCAGCCCCGACCTGGTACGCCAGCAGGCCGAAGGCGGGATCATGTACGGCTTGTCGGCGGCCCTGGGCGAGGCCATCACGATCAAGGGCGGCGCCGTCGAGCAGACAAATTTCCATCAATACTCCACGCTGCGCATGAGCCGGATGCCCGTCGTGGAATTTCACCTGATGCCCAGCGAACAGCCGCCACTATCGGTCGGCGAACCGGCCGGCACTCCCTGCGTGGCGCCGGCAGTAGCCAACGCGGTGTTCGCCGCCACCGGCGTACGCATGCGCTCAATGCCATTTTCGCGCCACGCACTCAAACAGACATAATTAGAGGTTCTTATGACGATTTCATGCAAAATTCGGCTCGCCCTGGCTACCGTCGCCCTGTTATTTGCGCCAGGCTTGGCTCACGCCCAGAGTTGGCCCACCAAGCCGGTGACTCTGGTTATTCCGTTTCCGCCGGGAAATACTGCCGATCTGGTGGCTCGCGCGCTGCAGGACCCGCTGGGCAAAGCCCTGGGGCAGCCCGTCATCGTGGACAACAAGCCCGGTGCGGGAGGCAATATCGCCGTCCAGAATGTGGCGCGCGCCGACAACGACGGCTATACACTCTTGCTGACGACGGGCTCTCCGCTGGTGATCAATCCGGCGCTTTACCAGAACTTGCCGTTCGACGCCGAACGGGATTTCACGCCGGTGGCTATTGTCGGGTCTATTCCCATGGTGCTGATTGCCCGCAACGATCTGCCCGTGAACTCGGTGGCCGAATTCCTGAGCTATGCGCGCAACAATGCGTCGACACTGACTTACGCTTCGGTGGGTCAGGGAACATTCACGCACCTGGGCATGGAACTCTTCACCCGGGCGGCAGACCTGCACTTGACGCATTCCCCGTACCGGGGCGCGAGCGCCGCCCACCTGGATCTGATCGGAGGCCGAGTCGATTTCATGTTCGATAGCGTGGCGTCGTCCAATGCCTTGCTTAAGGGCGGACGGGTCAAGGCG
>DASPIV010000582.1:0-2446 GCA_035628955.1 Bordetella sp. | reverse complement strand
GCGCTACCGGGCGCGCCAACCCGGCGTCGATAGCCTGGCCTGGAAGGTCCGCTATCAGGCGGGCAACACCGGCGCGGACCAGGTGGCCGCGGAAGTTCGGGTAGCACCGCCCCACCCCGCCGTCAGGCGCTAAGCCGATTCAGCCGGTTTGCCGTCCGGGGCGGGCGCGGCCGCCTCGGATGCATCAGCCGGCTCGACCGGCACGGCGGTTTCAGTCGCCACCGGTACTTCTTCGGCCAAGGGCGTTTCCTCATCCAGGGAAGCCTGAGCGGTATCGGCAGGCGGCTTGGCGGGAACAGCGTTTTTCTTGCGCTCGAAAACCGCTGCGAAGAAGCCGTCGGTGCCATGCACATCGGGGCGCAATTGCACGTAAGGGCCTTCCAGGTGCAGGTCCGGGCAGCGATTGTCGAGCAAGGCGGCGCCGTCGATCAGCTCGAAATCGGGATGCGTGGCCAGAAATTGCTGGACCTGATCCTCGTTTTCTTCGGCCAGCAGGCTGCAGGTGGCATAAACCAGCCGCCCGCCGGCCGCCACGCAGCGCGCGGCGCTGTTCAGGATGCGCGCCTGCAAGGCGCACAATTCGGCCAGCGCCTCGGGGTGCTGGCGCCATTTCAGGTCAGGGTTGCGCCGCAGCGTGCCGATGCCGCTGCACGGCGCATCGACCAGGACGCGCTGCGCTTTGCCGGCCAGGCGTTTGACCCGAGTGTCGTTTTCGCTGTCGATGGCCACCGGCACCACGTTGGACAAGCCGCTGCGCGCAAAGCGCGGCTTGGCTCGCGCCAGGCGGGCCGCCGAAATGTCGAAAGCATAGAGGCGTCCGGTGGATCGCATCAGCGCCCCCAACAGCAGGGTCTTGCCGCCCGCGCCGGCGCAGAAGTCGATGATCATCTCGCCGCGCCGCGGCCCCACCAGCAGGGCCAGCAACTGGCTGCCTTCGTCCTGCACTTCGATGCTGCCATTCTCGAACTGCGGCCAGCGATTCACCGAGGGCCGGCCCGCCAGGCGGATGCCCCAGGGGGAATGAGGGGTGGGCTGGGGATCGAAACGCGCGGCGGGGCTGTCGACCAGCGCCGCCAGCGCGGCATCGCGTTCAGCCTTGAGCGGATTGACGCGCAGGTCCAGCGGCGCCGGACGGTTCAGGGCGGCCATCAGCGCATCGGGCTCGGCCAGGCGCCCCAGGCGCTCGTCCAGCCAGTCGGGCATGCTGGCGCGCACTGCGCGCGGCAGCGTGGCCGGATCGATGCGGCCGACGCGCTGCAGCCATTCGCCTTCGGCGGCGTCCAGGCCGTCGCGCAGGGCCTCTGCACCCAGCGTGGCCGCCAGGCCCAGGATGGCCAGCCGCCGCGAAGCCGGCCCGCTGCCGCTTTCGGATAGCTGCCGATAGCGGCGCAAGTGCCGCAGCACGTTGTAGACGGCCTCGGCGACTTCGCCGCGGTCGCGGCCTCCCAGTGCCGGGTGGGCGCGTAGCCAGTGCGACAGCACCGCGTCGGCCGGATAGCGCCATTGCAGGATTTCGCCAAGTACGCGCTGGACCTGGTCAATGCGGATGACCGCGGGCGGCGTGCGGGGCTGCGTCGCCGGTGGCGGCGCGGGAGGCCGGCCGGCCGGCGCACGGCGGGCACCGCCGCGCGCATCGGGCCGCTGCGCGGCAGAAGTGCCGGCGTTGCGCGGCCGGGAAACGGAATTCTTGGTCATGATGCTTCCAATCGAGGCCTAGGCAAGTGCCTGGGCCAGTCAGACTACCGGGGATGCGACGGGCGGCCTCAGGCCGCGCCGGATCCCATGAACAGGCGTTGCGGTTCGCCGTCGACTTCGACCCGATGGTCGGGTGTCAGATGTACCCGCCCTTCGGCGAGCCACCGTACCGCCGCAGGATACGCCTGATGCTCGACCTGCAATACGCGCTGGGCCAGGGCTTCAGGCGTGTCATTCCCCAATACCGGCACGCAGCCCTGCGCGATGATAGGCCCGTGGTCCAGTACGGGGGTAACGAAATGCACGGTGCAGCCATGCAGGCGCACCCCGGTGGCCAGGGCCTGGGCATGCGTATGCAGGCCGGGAAACATGGGCAGCAGCGACGGGTGGATGTTCACCAGCCGGCCGGCATAGTGGTTGACGAAGCCCGGCGTCAGTACGCGCATGAATCCGGCCAGCAACACATAATCGGGCTGGTACCGGTCGATTTCGCGGGCCAGGGCGGTATCGAAGGCTTCGCGGGTGGGGAAATCCTTGTGATACAGCGCCCCCGTGGCAATACCTTGCTCGCGCGCCCACTGCAGCCCGGCGGCGTCGGGCCGGCTGGCGATGACCGCGCAGACGGCAGCCGGCCAGGCCTGGTCGCGGCAGGCCTGCACCAGGGCTTGCATATTGCTGCCGCGACCCGATATCAAGATGACCAGTCGGCGCGTAGGGGTAGAAGATTCCGGCAAGATTAGGTATTCCAAAG
>DASPIV010000581.1:0-6394 GCA_035628955.1 Bordetella sp. | reverse complement strand
TGCACGTCGCCGTGATCGGCGCCGGCGTAATGGGCGCGATGACAGCCTGGAGGTTGGCCCGTCGGGGCGTCGCCGTCACTCTGTTCGAACGTTACGCGCCCGCCCACGACCGTGGCGCGACGGGCGGCGACACCCGGATCTTTCGCGTGGCCTGCAAAGAAGGAGCGGCACACGTGCCCTTGATCCGCGAAAGCGAGGTGTTGTGGCGCGAGCTGCAGTCCGCTTCTGGCCAGACATTGCTGACGCGGACCGGCGTGGCCTCCGTGGGACGTGCCGAAGACGTCGGCATGCGGGCCACGCTTGCCACGGCGCGCCAGTTCGGCCTGCGGCTCGAAATATTCGATCCGGCGCGGGCCGCCGAGCGCTATCCCCAATTTCGTGTGGCGCCCGACGAGTGTCTTTACCTGGATCCCGAAGGTGGCGTCATCCGGGCCGACCTGACCGTGCTTGCCGCGGTCGCCCAGGCACAGGCGCATGGCGCGCTGCTGCGTCCGTACACCGAGGTGCAGGCCCTGCGAGCCGATGCCTCGGGCGTGACCCTGCGCGCCGACGAACATGAAGAGCGCTACTCGCACGTCGTGGCCGCGCCTGGCGGTTGGGCATCCTCGCTGGCGGCACTGGCAAGCCTGCCGCTGACGCCGCGCCGCATTGCACTGTCGTGGTTTGCCGCGCGTGATATCGCAGCCTATGCGAACGAGCGGTCGCTGGTGATGATGCACACTTTTTCCGGAGGGTACTTCAACTGCTTTCCAAGCACCGACGGTATCACTGTCAAGGGCAGTTGCAACGTGGGTGGATGGCCAGCGGTAAGCCATGCAGGAGAATTGCCGCGCACCCTGCCTGACGCGGAGCTGGCGCACCTGCGCCATGCGGCGGCGAACAGCCTGCACGGCCTGTACCCGGACCCCGTACGCATCGGCATCTACGTGGATGCTTTCACGCCGGACGGCGAAGGACTGCTGGGGCCGCTGGATGCCACGGGCCGGCTCATTGTCGCGGCTGGGTTCTCGGGCCATGGATTCAAGTTCTCGCCGGCGATCGGCGAAGCCGCCGCCAGGCTGGTAACGGGAGAACCCGCCGAACTGCCGGTGGCCCACCTCGATGTCCGCCGATACTTGACGAGGGACCGCTAATGCGCATCACGACCACCTATATTGACGGCACGTGGCAAGAGGCCGGCGGCGACATTGTCACCGAGATCGTCGACAGTTACACCGAGACTGCCTTCGCCACAGTGCGCACCAGCTCCACGGCCGACGTCGGCCGTGCGGTGCAGGCCGCCAAGCGTGCCTTTCCGGCCTGGGCCGCCCGGACGCCCAGCGAACGCGCCGCGATCCTGCAAGATGTGGCCGACGCGCTGCAACAACGTGGCGATGCCCTGGCCGACGCGATCATGCGAGAGGTCGGCATGCCCGGCAAGCTGGTGAGGCGGATCCAGGTGGCGGCCCCGATCGATGCCTGGCGGCGCTACGCGGGGCTGAGCGCCGAGGCCGCCCGCGAAACACGCATCGCGCATTCCGTGGTGCATCACGTGGCCGTGGGCGTCGTGGCCTGCGTCACACCGTGGAATTACCCGCTGCACCAAGTCACCGCCAAAGTCGCGGCCGCATTGGCGGCTGGCTGCACGGTCGTGCTCAAGCCATCGGAGATGGCCCCCTTGAGCGCCTTCCTGCTGGCCGAAGCGGTAGCCCAGGCCGGGTTGCCGGCAGGCGTTTTCAATCTGGTGCATGGCACCGGCACGGAGATCGGCCGCGAGCTGGTACAGCACCCCGATGTGGATATGGTGTCCTTTACAGGCTCGACCCGTGCCGGGCGCGAGATCGGCGCAGCGGCGGGAGCCCGACTGAAGCGCCTTAGCCTGGAGCTCGGAGGAAAATCGGCGGCCGTGGTACTGCCTGGCGCGGATTTGTCCACGGCGGTCAAGGCCACCCTGGCCAGTTGCTTCCTGAATTCGGGCCAGACCTGCTCGGCCTATACCCGCTTGCTCGTATCCGCGAAGGACTACGACCAGGCGGTGCAACTGGGACGCCAGTACCTTGAGGCTTACACCATGGGCGACCCGGCCGATCCCGCCACCCGGTTGGGGCCGCTGGCATCGGCGGCACAACGCGACCGGGTCCGCGGCATGCTGGACCAGGCCCTGGCCGAGGGCGCGCAGATCGTCGCCGGCGGCCCTGGAAACTGCGCCCTGCCCCCCAGGGGGTACTTCGTCGCGCCGACGGTGCTCGGCAAGGTCTCGCCGCGCTCGGCGATTGCGCAGCAAGAGGTATTCGGCCCGGTGCTGGCATTGATTGCCTATGACAACCCTGAACAGGCAATCGAGATCGCCAATGCCACCCCCTACGGACTGGCAGCCGCTGTGTGGGGCGAAACACCCGATCACGCCTACCGGGCCGCAAGGGCTTTGCGCGCCGGACAAATCGAAATCAACGGAGCCCCCTTCAATCCGGAGGCCCCTTTCGGCGGGTTCGGTCATTCCGGCATGGGCCGCGAAAACGGGCGTTATGGCCTGGAGGAATTCCTGGAAACGATTTCCTTCCAGTTTCCCCCTTCCCATTTGGCCCGGATGCATTCATAGGCACTACAGGAACCCGCATGGAATATACCGAGCTGCTCTACCAACATACTGGATGGATTGCCACCATTACGTTGAACCGGCCACGGCAGCTGAATGCGCTTACCCGCAGGCTGGAGACCGAGTTGCGCCACGCTGTCGGCCACGCCGACGCCGACCCACAAGTCAGGGTGGTGTTGCTGACCGGAGCTGGCAAGGCATTCTGCGCCGGGATGGACATGGCAGAGCTGGCAGAACTGCCGCCCGACGACATACGCGACGAAAAGCTGATGCGCCCGTTCGACATGAGCCGATGCGCCGACTATCAGACGCGCTACTCCTATTTCCCAGCTTGCAGCAAACCTATTGTGGCGGTGATAAACGGTGCCGCGGCGGGGCTAGGCCTGGTGATGTCGCTGTACAGCGATTTTCGTTATGCCGCGGACAATGCCGTATTCACCACGGCTTTCGCGCGTCGTGGCCTGGTCGCCGAACATGGCATTGCGTGGATCTTGCCCCGGGTGGTGGGCCACGCGAACGCCATCGACCTGCTGTTGAGCTCGCGGCGTATCGAGGCGACCGAAGCGCTCCGCATCGGACTCGTGCACCGCGTGGTCCAGACCGGCGAATTGATGGCTCGCGCGCAGGATTTCGCCCAGGCGCTGGCTACTGAAGTTTCTCCACGGTCGCTGCGCGTCATGAAACACCAACTGTGGCAGGCCCCTTTTCAGGATCTGGCCGCCGCCGTGCGCCTGGCCAATGATGAGATGATAGAAAGCCTGCGCAGTGCCGATTTCCAGGAGGGTATCGCCCATTTTGTACAGAAGCGGCCTGCCGCTTTCACTGGACGGTAAAATTTCCGGCGGTTACATGGCGGCCTCAGGCCGCGGCAGCCGGTGAAAGGATATGGCGTGACACAAAAAATAACAGTCGCGGGTACAAAGCAGGAGGTCGACTCGCAAGATGACATCCCCACCTCGTTGCGTTTCGAAGAAATGCTGGGCAACAAAAGCCTGGATCGTTCCTTGCCCAAGCGCGAGCGGACCCGGTACTTGTTCCTGACCATCACGGCCCGCTGCGTGCAGGAAGAGCCCGCACGCAATCCAACCGTGGAGTTCGTGCTGGACCAATCCGGATTATCTCGAGGAACTTTCTACAACCACTTCAAGGATGTGGACGACTGCGTTTTTGAAATGCTGAGCCTGTTCCTGGAGTACATCGAATCGGCACGGGTCAGCAATTCACGCAACCAACCCACCTACGATGCGATCCTGGAAGCCAACGACTGGTATTGCCGTGCATACGAAGCCAATGCCAATCTGTATGCCGCGGTACACCGCAATGCCGATATCACCAAGCTGCGCGAACAGCGCAACGCGAACTGGACCATGAAGGTGGTGCATGTATCGGAACGCCGGCGCGGCCGTCCCTTCACCAAAGCTCAGCGCCGCGAATACGCGGGCATGGTGCGCATCCTGATCACCATGACTATCGACACGCTGCGCGAGCGTTTCGTCAATCACGATATTCTGCTGACCGAGGCCTTTCCCAACGCACGCAGCCTGGCCGCGAAACTTAGCCAGATCTGGTTCCACACGATGTCCCAGTACGAAGCAACTGCCTGACCAGGCCCGGCCTGTCGCGCCATTGCCCAGCCTAGCGCACGCAGACATAACCAGTGGTCCAACCCTCGGTTTCGGTCCATTTGCCACCGGCAGAGATAATGACGGCGGCATAGCCGGCAGGACAGGAACAGGAACCCGTCAAGGGATTGGCCGTCGACCGGCCGGAATAGTGCGCGCAACCATAGCGATTATTGCTGGCATAGGCGCCGCCGAAGTTGCCGCCCACCATTGCCCAGGTGCCCTGCCGGCAGCCCAGCACAGTGCCATCGGCGCCCCGCGCCAGCAGGCCGCCAGCCACCGGACAGGCGGCACCGGCGGTGGCAATGCCGCCCAGCGACAGATATTCATCTGTATGCAGCCGTCCTGCCGCGGCAATGGGACCGGCCACGGACAATTCCCCTTGCAAGTCCGGGTCTCGCGTGTCGCGCCGTCGCACGTACAGGTCGTACTCGGCCGTACCGAAACCCGCCCAGACCGCCAGGGTGCCCACCGCCAGCGCCGGCATACCGGGCGCGGGCGGATTGGCGAAGCCGAAATTCGCGCCCCGCACCTGGGTCGCGGTGGCCGACCCGCCATAACCGCCGGAGGCCTCGACCGCGGCGCCGATACGCATCAGGTCTGGCGCCGTGCCGTCGGCCACCAGCACCGGGGCGGTACCGTATGCCAGGGCGTCGAGCCGGCACCCTTCCCCGGGACAGCGGGCATCGCGCAGGATGCGGATGGCCACACCGCCACCGAGCGCCCCGGTTTCCGGAAAACCCGCCGGCAGGTGGCCGTGGGCCTTGAGTTCGGCCAATTGCGGGGCGAACAGATTGGCATACAGGGGCAAGCCATTTTCATCTTGAGCGGGCACGCCTTCGGCAAGGCTGTCGAAATGCTGCCGCAACATATTGTCGAGCCCGCGCTTGAGTTCAAGCAGCCAGACCCCGGCCGCACGGCCGGCGGCGTCATCGACCTGGTGGACCAGTCGATTGGCTGACCAGACCAGGATCATGCTGGCCAGGGCAACCGCCACGGCCAATTCCAACAGGGCAAATCCCGTCTGCTTCCGGGACGGGCGCGGCCGCCGGTCGCGGGGATCGCCGGAATGGAAGGTAACAACTGTCATAGCGGGGCCTTCAGCGTACTGTGAACACGAAGGTGTTGTTGTCGCCTTCGATGCATTGGGACTCGGCCGTCGTGGCGCTGTAGGCGATGCGGGGCACGATCGTGCTGTCCTTGACTTTGCCCGCCCCGCCACGGCCTTCGACGGTGATGATGTCGGAGACGCGCTGCATGACGGACGCCAGGGCCGGGCAGGCGGCGTTGTTGACGTTGGTCAATGTGATGGAGAATCCCGAGCCGGCGCCGCCGCCTGTCGAAACAGGGGCGATGCCGATAGTGCCATTGCTGCCGCTGCCATTTCCGCCCAGGCCGTGGGCCACCACCGCGCCGCTGCCCGTGCCGCTGACCGCCACCACGCTGGAATCCCGCAAAGCGTTGGCCAGGGTACCGATATCGATGTCGACATAAGGCGTCGGACCGGAACCTTGCGCGTTGGCCTTGGTGCGAGCCACGAAACGCTGCAATTCTTCGCCCACCTTGGGTACCTTGTTCTCGATGACATAGGTGCCGATGGCCGGAATGCCGATGATTGCCACCAGCAGCACGATGGCGGTAACGATGGAAACCTCGATAAGGGAAAAACCCGCCTGGCGGCGCGATACCGCGATGAATGACGGATGACGCATGGAAAGCTCCTGTGGATACTGAGAGAGAAAGTTGGGGCGGCGCAGCCGCCTCGGTTAACGGCTGGCGTAGAAATTGGTCAGGGCGCGGCGCAGTTCGTCGATGACGCCGTAGTGCCAAAGCGCCAGGCCCAGCACGCTGGCGACCGCCGCCAGCAACATGGCCCAGCGCAGCATCAGGGCCTGGCGGCGCACCCGCGTAAGCATGCGGGACTCGACTCGCAGGCGCGCCTGCGCCACCCCGGCTTCCACCCCCCTGGCGGCAATCACATCCGCCATGAACCAGGCGGTCTCGCGATCGAACAAGCCGGTATCGAAGGTATCGGCGCCCACCACGCCATGATCGACGCGCACCAGCATGTCGCCGATATGCCTGGCCAGCCAGGCAGGCGCCTGCCAGGCCAGGCCAGCGAGGGCCTGCCGCAAACGGGTATCGATGTTGCCGCGCTGGCGCAGCATCACTGCCAGCATGGCCAGGAAACGAATGG
>DASPIV010000580.1:0-5449 GCA_035628955.1 Bordetella sp. | reverse complement strand
GCGCCTTTTTGCTTTTGCCGCAATCGTGCCGGCGCTTATGCCATGACGGCCCCTCGACCGAGGGGCCGTTGGCATTTTTACGCCGCCATTTTTATCGATTTTTTCACGCGACGGAGCTTTTCCCGTGCCTGTGCTTACGCCCTTTTTGGCTGTCCGGATCAACCCGGCAGCTGTTTTCGACGACCCTTGATAACCCTTCTGACAGGAGATAGCCGTGCCTACGCTGACGCTGGGCGCATTCCCCGGATGGCTTACCCGCATCATGGAATTGCGCATCGACGTTGACCCCGGTTCATGGAAACTGGATAACGAACTGGATACGCTTTATTGCCGCATCACCCGCCCCGGTGACCGCCTGCACGACATGCCGGAGGTCGAGACCGAAATTCCTGGGCTGGTGCTCCGATACCGCGAGGCGGACGGAGAGTTCTACGTTTATGTAGTGGACAAGGTGCACGGCAGGTTGGCCGGCTATACCGTCTTCAACCGCCTGGTCGAACTCGGCCGGCGCGCCGATCCGTTGCTGCGCGCGCCGCATTCCAAATATGACCCGGCATACCAGCGCCGCGGCCTGGCCGCCGCTGTCTACCGCTGGGCCCTGGATGCGGGCCAATGCCTGATCACCGGGGCTCGCCAGTCGGTTGCCGCACGGGCGCTGTGGCGATCGCTGGCCGGGCAATACGAATCCGGCTATGTCGATATAAGGCGCAAGGTCATGACCCGCCTGGGGCCCCAGGTGTCCGATTCCGTGCTGCATGACTTGCATACCCGCATGGTCCTGTTGGGCCGAGGCTGGACCTGGCCTGCCCTGGCGCAGGCAAGCGATATGCGCGGACCTGCCTGCGGTGGCAACCGGCCACTATCAGGCCGGGATGAAAGGCGGGGCTTGATCAAATGATGACCGCGCTCGTTACAAAACTTATCAGGCCTGTGACGAAATGCGCGGTATGCTGGCCCTAGAGAGGGCCTTCGAGTGCATCAGAACAATTTGATCTACAAGGGGTATCGGCTGACCGCCAAAGTCGCCCGGGGCAACCCCGACAACCTGGCAACCGCGCCGAGTTCCCCCGTCTTTACTGCATCTGTTTTTGTAGTGCAGGCCGATTCCGTCCAGGAACACGGCGACGAATATGTGGTGCCCAGTTTTGCCCATGGCAATTTCGTATACAGCCCGCGCGAAGCCGTGCACGAGGCGATCAGCCATGGATGCGCGATTGTCGACGCGTTGACCGGAGTCGTCAGCTAGGCAGGGTAGCCATGCAATAAACAGGTGTTCGGCACGCGAGTGCCCGACACCTGTCCGTGTCAGCGGTACCCGCCAGATGGACTCGCCGGTCAGTCGGCGAAAATTTCCGCCCAGCTGCGCGCCTTGCCCAGTGGCCGTACCGTGGCCGATTGCTCCAGAATAGACACGGCCTTGTTGAATTCTTCGGCCGATGCGCCGTCTTCCAGGATGACCAGGCGGCTGTTGGCCGAATCGGCCATTTTCACGTCGGCCATCTTGCCGTGGGTCTGGTACACCTGAGTCCAGTCCATTTTCTTGCCGGCCTTCAGCGCGATGGGTTCGATGTAGGTCAGCGCCGCGCTGGTGGCGCTGCGCACGCCATAGGCAAAATCGGCCCAGTGGCCGCTGCTGCCTTGTGCCCTGGCGCCCCGCACCAGGCGGTCGCCCACCGCTTCGGCCAGGGTGCGTCCTACTTCGGCGCGGAACCGCAGGCGGCTGAACTTGGGCATCCATTGTCCGCACTGGAAGTTCAGCGCGGTGGTGAGCTTCACGGCTTCCCACAGGGCTTCCTGCAATTGCGCGGCCGTGCCGCTGGCAATGATGGCGCCGGTCTTGTCGAAACGCGCCAGGCCCAGGCCAGGGGACTGGTTCAACAGTTCCAGGCGCTTGGCGTTCAGGTCGACCCCGTAGGCGGCGGCGTGCATCGCGGCTTCGCCCGCGTCGGTCAGGTAGAACGACTGGTCATCGGGCTGAGCGATGAAAAATGCCGCATGCTGGCCATCCAGGCCCATGGCAACCGGGGTCACGGCGCGTACGGCGCGCTCGCCGGCCGGCAGTACGGTCCAGCCGGCAGCTTGCAGGAATGCGGTCATAGCAACAATTCGATCTGGCGGCCCTTCAGCGGATGGGCAAATCCCCCCGCCAGGACCAGGTTGGCCTGCTGCAGGAAATACGGAATCAGGGTGGCGATGTCTTCCAGCGGCGGCACGACGGGTTCGGCATAGCCCTCGCCGTCGTCATGCCATACGTGCCGGTGCGTGCGTTCGGCAAGCCGGTCTCGATAATGCGGCCGGCCTTTGCCGATGAGGCTGGTGTGGAAGGTGTCGCCGGTATCCACGCCCATGACCCGGTGGGGGCCTACGAACAGGCTGGCCGAGCAGGCTTCGGCCATGGCGATGACGGCCTGGCCGTGCACGGCGGTGCGGGCCGGCCGGTAAATGGCGCGAAAGATGATGTCGTCGCGGGCTTCGCCGCGTACGCGGCAGGCCGAACAGAACTCCATCCACTGGGCATGGCCGGCGGCGGGGCGGGGCGCCCAGGCGACCGGTTTTACGGTTTCTTTGGGCTCGGCCAGAATGTCGTGGACTTCGGCCGGGGTGATAAGGGGAACGTGCGTATAGGCCATGGGCCGCTGTCTTGTCGTCTTGGTCTTGTCCGGGCGGGCCGGCCTGCGGGGCCGGCGCGATGGCGGGCATCGCGAAGGGGCGTAATCTTACAAGAATGCGGCGGCGCAGGGCCGCCGCGCGGTTTCAAAGCGTATCGGTCGAGAAGGTATCGCACTGGCGCAGGTCGCCGCTGTCGAAGCCGCGCTTGAACCAGCGCACGCGCTGCGCCGACGAGCCATGGGTGAAGGCGTCGGGTACCACATAACCCTGGCTTTGCTTTTGCAGCGTGTCGTCGCCGATGGCGCTGGCCGCGTTCAGGCCTTCTTCGATGTCTCCGCTTTCCAGAATATTGCGGGCCTGATCGGCGTGCCGCGCCCATAGCCCGGCGAAACAATCGGCCTGCAACTCCATGCGCACCGACAGGGCATTGGCCTGGCCCGGATTGCGCTGGCGCAGCCGGTCGACCTGGTCGGAGATACCCAGCAGGTGTTGCACGTGATGGCCGACCTCGTGGGCAATGACATAGGCCTGGGCGAAATCGCCCGGCGCATTCAGGCGGCGTTCCATTTCGTCGAAGAAGCTGAGGTCGATGTAGACCTTGCTGTCGGCCGGGCAGTAGAACGGCCCCATGGCGGCCTGGCCCGTGCCGCACGCGGTCGGAGTGGCGCCGCGGAACAACACCAGCTTGGGGGCGGCGTACTGGCGGTTGTTCTGCTGGAAGATCGCACCCCAGGTGTCTTCGGTTTCGCCCAGTACCTGGGCCACGAAGCGTGCCTGGGGGTCGTTGGCCGGCGGCGGGCCGGCTTGCTGTTCGATGGGTGCCGGCCCTTGTTCGGCCATTTGCAGCACGACCGATGGGTCGACGCCAAAATAAATGGCCACCAGGGCCAGCACGATCGTCCCGATGCCGATCGAGCCGCGCCCGCCCAGGCGTGGGCCGCGTGAACGGCGATCTTCGACGTTCCGGCTTTCCCGCGAGTCACCCATGCGCATCTTGTTTCTCCTGAGCAAGCACCAAGGATGCTAGGATAAACCCATGGCCCTATTTTTCTCCATTCATCCCGACAACCCGCAGCCCCGCCTGCTGAAACAGGCAGCCCAATGGTTGAGCGACGGCGGCCTGGTGGCGGTACCCACCGACTCCAGCTACGCGGTGGTGGCCCACCTGGACGACAAGGCCGCCGCTGATGCGCTGCGGCGGCTGCGGGGGCTGGACGAACGCCACCACCTGACGCTGCTGTGCCGCGACCTGGCCGAAATCGGCCATTTCGCGCGCGTCGACAACCGCCAGTACCGGTTATTGAAGGCCGCGACGCCCGGACCCTGGACTTTCATCCTGGAAGCCACGCGCGAAGTCCCGCGCCGGGTATCGCATCCTTCGCGCAAGACCATCGGCATACGCGTGCCCGAGCACGCCGTCACCCTGGCGCTACTGGAACAGGTGGGCGCGCCGCTGCTGTCCACCACATTGATTCCCACCGGCGAAGACGACGCCCTGAACGACGCCGAGGAAATCCGCGAACGCTATGCGCACGAACTGGCGGCCGTCATCGACGCCGGTGCCTGCCCCCAGGCCCCCACCACGGTCATCGACCTGACCGGCGCCGAACCCGCCGTGCTGCGCCGCGGCCGCGGCGACCCGGCCACGCTGGGCCTGGCCTGAGCCCGCCTTCCTGCCGGGAGGCTTTTCCCATACAGGTACAATCCGGCAGCCATGACCGACCTTATCCAGACCATCGCGATCTACGCGATCCCCGTCATCTTTGCCATTACGCTGCACGAAGCGGCGCACGGCTACGTGGCGCGCATGCTGGGCGATCCCACGGCCGAACAGGCCGGGCGCATTACCCTGAACCCCATGAAGCACATCGACCCGATCGGCACCTTGCTGGTACCGGTGGGCATTTTGCTGATGTCCAAGCTGATGGGCGGGCCGGGCATGCTGTTCGGCTGGGCCAAGCCCGTGCCGGTCGATTTCGGGCGGCTGCGGCGCCCCAAGAAAGACATGCTGTGGGTGGCGCTGGCGGGGCCGGCGGCCAACCTGTTCATGGCGATTTTGTGGGTCATCTCGATGCGCCTGTACCTGGCCGGCGGCATCCAGGAAGGCTACTGGTACCAAATGGCCATGGCGGGCGTCAATGTCAACCTGGTACTGATGGCCCTGAACCTGTTGCCGATACCGCCGCTCGATGGCGGGCGCATTGTCTTCAGCCTGCTGCCCAACCGGCTGGCCTGGCAGTATTCGCGCGTCGAGCCCTATGGCTTGATGATCGTATTGCTGCTGTTGGTTACCGATGTGCTCTGGATGCTGATGCAGCCCATTCTGCAATTGGGGACAGCCATCGTCACCTGGTTCTTGTAAGGCCCAATATCCGTTAAACTCGGCGACTCGACTGACTCAGTTCATTGCCCGGGGCATGTCGTCCTGGGCCCCGGAGCCCATTTTTCATGGCATCCCCCGCCGAAACACTCAATTTTCAGGGCAGCATGGTGGCGTTGGTCACCCCCATGCAGCCCGATGGCAGCCTGGACTACGCTGCCTACCGGTCACTGATCGACTGGCATATTGCCGAAGGCACCGACGCGTTGGTTGTCGTGGGCACCACGGGCGAATCGCCCACGGTGTCGATGGACGAGCACGCCGAACTCATCCGCGTGGCGGTCGAACATGCGGCCGGGCGCATTCCGGTGATCGCCGGGGTGGGCGCGAACTCCACCGACGAAGCCATCCACCTGTCGCGCCACGCCAAGGCCGTGGGTGCGCAGGCCGGCCTGTCGGTGGTTCCGTACTACAACAAGCCTTCCCAGGAAGGCCTGTACCGGCATTTCCGGGCCATCG
>DASPIV010000579.1:0-5674 GCA_035628955.1 Bordetella sp. | reverse complement strand
GCCCGTAGTTCGCCGCCCACCTCCACCAGATAATGGGCCAGCCCCAGGCCGTCCAGCGCGAGCGCCGCCCGGTCTACGCCGTAGCCTTTGGCAATGGCCGACAGGTCCAGGTAGGTGCCGCCAGGCTGCCACACGCGGCGGGCGGCCTCGTCCAGCCGGATGCGTTGCCAGCCGCAACGCTGGCGTGCCGCATGCAAGGTGGCGGCCGACGGGGGCTCGCTGGCGTGCGGCGGCGGGCCAAAGCCCCAGGCATTGACCAGCGGTCCCACCGTAGGGTCGTAGGCGCCCCCCGTATCGGCGGCCAGTGCCAGGGCGTGCCGCAGCACATGCATGCAGTCGGCGGGCAGGTCGTGCCAGCCCGGCTCGGCGCGGTTGTAGCGCGACAGGTCGGAAGCTTCGTCCCAGGTGCTCATCTGGGCCACCACGTGGTCCAGCGCCTGCTGGATGGCGGCCTGCGCCCATTGGGCGCTGATGGCCGGCGGTAGCGCCAGCCGCGCCGACCAGGTGGTGCCCATCGTGCTGCCAGCCAGGGCCGCGGCGCTGGCCGCGGGTACGGCGGGTACCGTGCCATAGCCGGCCGGCAGCGGGGCGGCGGGGCGCGGCATCGAGGCCGGCCCCGGGCCGGCGGGCGCGTACGACGGCATGGCAATCAGGGCTGCAGCACTTCCAGCGTGGCCGCGTACGACAGGCGGCGCTTGCTTGCCTTCGGCACGCTGACCTTGTCGTCTTCAGTACGCGCTTCTACCCAGTACAAGCCGGGCTGCGGCCATTTGACCTGGAACTTGCCGTCCTGGCCGGTTTTCACTTCGATTTCGCCGACCTGGTCGCGGTAGCGGCTGCCGCCGGGCACGATGGTCATGGCCAGGTCCGTCGCCGGCTTGCCGTCGAGCATCATCTGGAAAGTCGCGGTCTCGCCCGTGTACAGGTCGTTGGGGTGCGTCACCGGCACCAGTTCCAGGCCCTGGCCCACGGGCGCGAGCGCGCTGGGCTTGCCGGCGGTGGCAAAGGTTTCCACGCGGCCCATGCTTTGCGAGACTTCCAGGTCTTGCGCCTGCGCGGGCAGCGCGGCTGCCAGGCCATCGGGCTTGCCGAAATAACGCTTGGCCTGGCCGTCTTGTTTCCAGCGGGCGAACACGCCGTCGTTGACGACCGCGATACGGTAGGTGCCGGCCTGTCCGAGCTGCAGGTCGAAAGTGCTGCGCAGTTTGCCGCGGTTCAGGTTCTGCGCCTCGGCCGGCTTGCTGTCGGGTGCCAGGATCACCAGATTGTCCAAGCGCAGCGGTGCGTGGTTGAAATAGAACTTGTCATTGCTGACGGCGGCGTCCACGGTGATCCAGTTGCCGGTGCCGGACAGCACGGTGGACGAGGGCAGTACCCACACGTCATGGGCATGGGCGGCGGCGGGCAGGGCCAGCGCCAGCGCGGCGGCGATTCGAATAGCAGTTTTCATCGGAACTCCGGAAGATCGGTGGCAATCAGGGTTTCAAGTTCAAGGCGATGGTGCCGAGCTCGTGCTCGCCGCTGGCCGACAGCTGCTCGGCCTTGGTGGGCGGCCAATCGAACGGCACGCGCACCAGTTCGCGTCCACCCACTTCGCGGGCCGCTTCCACCACCATGGCGTAGCGGCCCGGCTTCAGGTCGGCCAGCGGTTTGCCGGCGCCAGCGAATGCCAGGGCGTGCTGGCCCGCGGGACGCGTGGCGCCGCTGACGCCATCGACCGGAAATTGCTGGTTGCGGCCGCTGCGGCGCCACCATTGGCGCATGTCTTTCAGCCACTCGGCGCCTTCGTTGCTCTTCTTGGCCACGTCGTACCAGACGGCCAGGTCGGCCACCACGCTCTGGTCGGGATTCTCGAGCCATATCGCCACATACGGGCGGTGGTATTCGGCCACGTCCAGGCGCGGGATCTCGATATTCACACCCAGGTCGGCGGCCTGGGCCGTCCGGGCGATCAGGCCGGCCAGCAGGGCCGACAACAACAGCTTGCGCATAAAGCCTCCAGGCTTGCGGTCTTCAATGAATGAAAAGCAGGGCCAGCACGAGCGGAATCAGCACGCCCAGCCCCACCATGGGCCAAGTGGCGGCGCGCTGGCCGGCGTGCATCTGCAGCAGCACCAGGCCGGTCAGCGAGAACACCAGACAGGCCACCGCGAATACGTCCAGGAACCAGCTCCAGGCCGTGCCCGTATGGCGGCCCTTGTGCAGGTCGTTCAGGTAGGCGATCCAGCCACGATCGGTGCGTTCGTATTCGATGGCGCCATCGCTCAGGTCGATGGACAGCCAGGCATCGCCGCCGGCGCGCGGCAGCGAGACATACAGTTCGCCGGGCGACCATTCGGGCAGGCTGCCGGATATCTGCGCGCCAAGTTCGCTATCGAGCCACCGGGCCACCGGCGGCGGCACCGCGGCATGCTTGGCGCGGGTGTCGGCCGCCTTCAGCTGGGCCAGCAGGGCGGGCGGCAACTGACTCTGGCGCGTAGTGGTCTCGGGGCTTGCGTCGATCAGCGAGGCGTTGTTCAGGGTCAGGCCCGTAACGGCGAACAACAGCATGCCCAGCAGGCATAATGCCGAACTGATCCAGTGCCATTGGTGCAGGGTCTTGAGCCAATAGGCCCGCCGACGAGAGGAAAGTTTGCCGTCCATGAAGACATTACGGGTCGAGGCCGCGGATTCTATCATTTAAATGAGAATGAGTCTCAAACTATCATGCAGACACTCATCCCGCTCAACTTCCTGGCCGTTGCCATCGGTGCCGCGCTGGGCGCTTGCGCCCGCTGGTTGCTGGGGATGTGGCTGAATACGTCGACGTGGCCGTGGGGCACGCTGGTGGTGAATCTGCTCGGCGGCTACCTGATCGGCGTCGCGCTGGCGGTGTTGCTGGCACACCCCGAATGGCCGCAATGGATACGCCTGGCCGCCGTCACCGGTTTTCTGGGCGGGCTGACCACGTTTTCGACTTTCTCGGCGGAAACGGTAGGCATGCTCGAGCGCGGCGCCTATGCCAGTGCACTCGGTTATACGGCGGCCAGTCTGGCAGGGTCGCTGGCGCTGACGGCGCTGGGCCTGGCCAGCGCACAGGCACTGCGCTGAAGCGCAACGGCGCCGTGCCGGCACCGGGCGCCTGCACGGCCACAGCCTCGGTAACGGGCGTCAGCGTGCCAGCAAGACGCGCGCGGCCTGCAGGCCGCTGCGCACGGCGCCTTCCAGCACGCCCGGGTAACCGGTATCGGTCCAGTCCCCGGCCAGCGCCAGGGTGGGCCACGGCGTGGTGTTCAAGGGCCGTACCAATCCGGGCACGGCGGCAAACGTGGCCCGTTTCTCGATGAACAATTCGGCGGCCTGTACCGGCGGCATGGGCGCCAGGCGCGCCGGATGGCGGGCTGCCTGCTCGGCCACCTGGGCCGTCAGGGCGGCAATGGCGGTGGCGCGGTCGGTTTCGGCCAGGCCGCGCGCGACGCTGGTCACTACCGCCAGTTCGCTGCCCGGGCCGCGGCCCGTCAGGCGCGAACGGTCGAATACCCATTGGCCCACATGGCCGCGGGCGGCGTCTTCGTGCAGCAGCATCATGGGCTCGGGCAGGGGCCAGGGGGCCTCCAGGCGCAAGTTCAAGGTGCCTATGGGCAGGTAGTCGAAGGCCTGCAAGGCTTTCAGCAAACCGGGCGTGCCGGCTTCGCGCAGAGGCGCACCCAGCAGGCGCGCAGCCACCGAAGGCGGGACTGCCAGTACGGCCGCGTCGAAGCGTTCACGATTGACATCCACCCCGCGCGCCGAGGGCGTCAGTTGCCGTACGGTGGCGCCATAGCGCATGGTGGCCCGCAAGGCCACGGCGTCGGGCCATAGCGCCGACAGATCGACACAGGGCAGCAGCAAGTCGCTATCGTGGCGCCGGCCGGCGAGGCTGTCGCGCAAGATGCGGGCATACAAGACCGCGCTGGCTTCGGCAGGCGGGGTGTTCAGCGCCGCCAGGCACAGCGGATCCCAGATCAGGCGGGCCAAGGTGTGCGGCTGGCGATAATGGGCCAGCAGTTGCGACACCGTCCAGTCGCGCGGCGGTTGCCACGCCATCTTCTTCAGCCCGCGCATCAGCCGCAAGGCGTTCAGGCGGTCGCGCCAGGATAGCCCGCGTGCGGCGATCAGGGCGGCCGCGGCATGCCAGGGCGCCGGCAAGGGCGGAGCCGACAGGCGAAACCGGCCGTCCAGGCTGGCCAGCCGCAACGACCGCCGCATCAGCAGCGCGGCCGGATTGCGGCCCACGCGGCGCATCAGCGCCAGGGTCTGGTCGTAGGCGCCCAGCATGATGTGCTGCCCATTGTCGAGCTGTGCACCGAACTCGGGATGCACGACGCGCCGGGCGCGGCCACCCGGGGTACGGCCGGCTTCGAATACCGTGACCTGCGCGCCCGCGTCGCGCAGGGCGGCGCAGGCGGCCAGGCCGGCCCAGCCGGCGCCGATAATCGCCGCCTTCATCGGGCCAGGCGGCGCACCAGGCCGCGCCCGCCGCCCACCCAGGTTTTCCAGGCCAGCCAAAGCTTGCGCAAGGGGGTCAGCGAAATGCGTTGATGCAGCACTTGCCAGTTGTCGCGCTCGATCTCGTCGAGCAGCGCGTGATAAATGGCCGCCATCATCAGGCCCGGGCGCTGCGCGCGACGGTCGGCCTCGGGCAGGCTGGCCATGGCCTCGCGGTACAACTGGCGGGCGCGCTCGGCCTGGAACTGCATCAGCGCGGTGAAGCGGTCGGAATACGTGCCATTCAGGATCTCGGCGGCCTTGACGTCGAACTGTTGCAGTTCGTTCACGGGCAGGTAGATGCGGCCGCGCCGCGCGTCGTCGCCGACGTCGCGGATGATATTGGTCAGTTGGAAGGCGAGCCCCAGCTTGCCGGCGTATTCCAGCGTGCGCGGATCGGTATAGCTGAACACGCCCGCCGACAGTTCGCCCACCACGCCGGCGGCGTGCCAACAGTATTTGCGCAGCCCGGGCCAATCCAGGTAGCGAGTCTGGTCCAGGTCCATTTCCATGCCGTCGATCACCGCCAGCATACGCTCGCGAGCAATGCCGCAGGTCTGCAGATGAGGCTGCAATGCGCGCATCACCGGGTGCTCTGCATGGCCGGCAAACAGCTGGTCGACCTGGGTGCGCCACCAGGCCAGCTTGATGCGCGCCACAGACGGGTCGGAACATTCGTCCACCACGTCGTCCACCTCGCGGCAGAACGCATACAGTGCGGTAATGGCGCGCCGGCGGTCGGGCGGCAGGAACAGGAACGAATAATAGAAACTCGAACCGCTTTTGGCGGCCTTTTCCTGGCAGTAGTCGTCAGGCGTCATAAATCAGTGAGCATCCCATCAGTTTTCCAGCGCGCCACGCCACGCATTACGACAGCGCTGCGCAAGCGGGGACGCGCGCAGCGCGCCGGGGGGTGGGGCCTATACAGTTCGCCACAGCATGACCGCCCAGTCGCGCGCGCCCAGTTCCGGGCGGTTCATGAATACGTCGTAGCCGCTGCGCTCGATGCGTTCCAGGATACGTAGCCCGCCTTGCACCACCAGGCGCAATTCCAGGCCGATACGGCCGGGCAGGCGGCGCGCCAGTGGAGCGCCAGAGTGTAGCAGTGCCCGTGTGCGCTCGACCTGGAACGCCATCAGCGCGCGCCATGCGGGGGTAAGCCGGCAGG
>DASPIV010000578.1:0-3080 GCA_035628955.1 Bordetella sp. | reverse complement strand
GATCGAAGCCCGCCTGGGCGTAACCACGGGGGTGTCTGCCGCCGACCGCGTCACCACCATCCGTGCCGCCATCGCGCCCGGCGCGCAAGCCGGCGATATCGTCAGCCCCGGCCATGTATTTCCGCTGCGCGCCCAGCCTGGCGGCGTGCTGGCACGGCGCGGTCACACCGAAGGCTCGGTCGACCTGGCCCTGCTGGCCGGCCTGCGTCCGGCCGCCGTGCTGTGCGAATTGATGAACCCCGATGGCACCATGGCGCGCGGGGCCAGCATCGCCCGCTACGCCGCCGAACACGGCCTGGTGGCCCTGACCATTGCCGAACTGGCCGAGCACCGCCGCCAGCAAGCCGCGCAAGCGCCGGAACCGCCGGCCCTGGCCGCCGCCTAGCGCTGCCCGCACCCGGCAGATACCTGGGGTACCTGTTCGCTCAAGGCGCGCGCGCCATCTCCGCCAGGCATTGCGCCGCGCCGCCCACCACCACGGTCGCACTGCATGCCAGCATCAGGTTCAGGTTCAGTCCGAAGTCTTCCACGGTGTAGCCTTGCGCATCGATATGACGCGGCGGGTCGTCGGCCCGGGCCACGGCCAGGCGTTGCACCAGCGTGTCGGCATGATCCACATATGCCCATACCGGCTTGCCCAGGGCAACGGCATAGCCTGCCTCGAAGGCCGTACCCGAGTCGGGCTCGGCGCCGCGAAACGCGTTCAGGTTCGCCATCACCATATCGGCCTGGCGGATCAGCGCCGTGTTGGCCTCATAGATCCACTGTGCCAGCGCACGCGGCGACAGGCCCGCCGGCGCCTGATTGTCCTGCGGATACAGGCCCTTGAAGCCATGGCTCAGACATTGCTGCTTCAACCAGGCGCCATGCGCCAGCGAATCGGGGCGGAATACGTCAAAGCCGGCCAGGTAGATGCGTTTCATGGTGTCGACCCGGCTGGCTCAATACCCGACCGTGTAGCGGCGGTGCGTGTGGCGCGGCGCTTCCAGTTCATCGACCAGCGCTATCGCGTAGTCTTCCATCGAGATCCAGCTCTTGCCTTCGTCATCGGCCAGCAGGTCGTCGGCCCCCACTCGGAACTTGCCGGTGCGCGCGCCAGGCTCGAACAGGGCCGACGGCGACAGGAAAGTCCAGTCCAGGGTGCGTTCGCGGCGCAGGGCGTCCAGGAACACCACGCCGGCACGCGCCTCGGGTTTGTAGGCATCGGGGAATTCTGGCGTGTCGATCAGCATCACCCCCGGCGCGACCCGCAGGCTGCCCGCACCGCCCACCACCAGCAAGCGGGGTACGCCAGCGGCTTGCACCGCCTCTACCAAGGGCTGGGCGTCGGCCGATACGAAGCGGGTGGCGCTGATCACCGCATCGTGGCCGGCCAGCAGCGGCGCAAGCGCGGCCGGGTCGGTGGCATCGCCCGGCCTGGCCACCAGGCCAGGCCGTTCGGCGACATCGGCGGGATTGCGGGCAATGCCGGTAACCTGGTGGCCGCGGCGCAGCAGTTCGTCGGCGATGCGCGAACCCGCGCGGCCCGTGATACCGATCAGTGCGATCTTCATGGCGTGCTCCGGAAACAGTAGGAATGCTCCATGCTAGCCGCGCCATACGCGCGCACCAACACCGCCACGCGCGATAGTCAGTTGCACATCATGCATCAATGGCGCGCTGCGCCTGATACACCTGCAAATGCGCATAGGCCACGCGCAAGGTCGGCATATCCAGCCCCAGGGTGCGCCCGCGATGCACCATGTCGCCCACGATATGGTCGGCCTCGACGCGCGCCCCCTGGCTCAGGTCGCGAAACATGGATGCGGTCATGGACGACTGGCGGTCGGTCAACACTTTCAGGGCGGCCGCATCGGCTTCGGCCCGCACGGTATGGCCCGACGCCGCCGCCACCTGCTGGCACTCGCGCAGCAAATCGCGCACGATGGCCTCGCCGTCATCGGTGGAAACGATCTGCCCCACCGGCCCGCGCATCAGGCAGGTGGCCGCCGCCATGGTGGTCAGGAACACGTACTTTTCCCAGACGTCCTGCAGTATGGCGCTGCTCAGGCGGCTGCTGAAGACGGCTTCGGCCAGGGCCGTTTCCAACGCCGCGCAGCGTGCGCTGCGCGGTTCGCCCGCGCGTTCGCCGAATACTAGCGCCGCGTGCTGGCCCAGGTGGCGCACCTGGCCGTCGGAGCCCAGCGTGGCGTTGATCTGGCACAGGCCGCCCAGCACCCGCGCGGCGCCGAACTCGGCATCCAGCGCTTCGTACTGCAGCACGCCGTTCATGATGGGCAGGATGGCCGTATCCGCGCCCACGGCGGGGCGTATCGCCGCGATGGCACTGGGCAGGTCATAGGCCTTGCAACTGATCACGACCACGTCGTAGGTACCGTCCAGGTCGCTCTCGGTGGCGACCTTGGGGCTCAGCACGGCGTCGCCGCGCGGGCTTTCGATGCGCAAGCCCTGGGCGCGCAGCTTTCGTGCGCGCGCCTCGCGCACCAGGAAGGTGACGTCCGCGCCCGCCTGGGCCGCCCGCCCGCCAAAATAGCCGCCCGTGCCGCCTGCGCCAAGAAACAGCAATCGCATCAATGTCTCCACTGGAAAAATTCCGCGTCGCCATACCCCGCGACGCGCACCACGCAAGATTATGCACCGGGCAATGCCGGCGCGAACCAAGCTGCCTATAATCCATTCGCGGCGTGCAAGACACGTAATTCAGCGTGACACACCCCTATTCTCATCGCGTTGCGTGCAGGAGCCCTCGGCAATGACATTCCGCACTTCCCTGTCGGTCACCGGACGCATGCGGCGCAGCACCATACTGCGGCTGGGCGCGGCATGCGCCTGGCTGGCCGCGGGCCGAGCGCATGCGCAGGCTCGGGGCCCGATCAAGGTCGCCGCGGTCTATACGGTGCCCATCGGCCAGCAATGGGTATCGCGCGTGCACCGGGCGCTCATCCTGGCCCGCACGCGTGGCGAGATCGACTACACGTTCTCTGAAAACGTGTCGCACGGCATGTATGAGCGCGCCTTGCGCAAGTACGCCGAGCAGGGCGTGCAACTGATCGTGGGCGAAGCCTTCAGGGCTGAAGACG
>DASPIV010000577.1:0-2545 GCA_035628955.1 Bordetella sp. | reverse complement strand
TTCCAAACTGATCAAGATGGAGTTCGACCCCGAGCGTCCCGAAGGCCGCGCCGTGCGTACTGTCGACGTGCCGGTATCCGAACGCAATCGCTATTCGCTCAGCGACGACGAAGTGTCTGAACTGGCGCGCTACGCCGTCATCATCGAAAAGCACTATGGCCGCCCCATGGATATCGAATGGGGCCGCGACGGCATCGACGGCAAGATCTACATCCTGCAGGCGCGTCCCGAAACCGTGAAGTCGCAGCAAGGCGCCAACGACGTGCAGCAGCGCTATCGCCTGAAGGCCACCGGCCAGGTGCTGATCACGGGCCGTGCCATCGGCCAGAAGATCGGCGCCGGTCCGGTGCGGGTGGTAGGCGATATTTCCGAGATGGACAAGGTGCAGCCCGGCGACGTCCTGGTCACCGACATGACCGACCCCAATTGGGAGCCGGTCATGAAGCGCGCCTCGGCCATCGTGACCAACCGCGGCGGACGCACCTGCCATGCGGCCATCATCGCGCGCGAACTCGGCATTCCGGCCGTGGTGGGCTGCGGCGAGGCCACCGACGTGCTGAAAGAAGGGCAGGCTGTCACCGTATCGTGCGCCGAGGGCGACGAAGGCCGCATCTACGACGGCCTGATCGAGACCGAGGTCGAGGAAGTGCGCCGCGGCGAAATGCCGCCTATCGACATCAAGATCATGATGAACGTGGGCAACCCGCAACTGGCGTTCGATTTCGCGCAGATTCCCAATTCGGGCGTAGGCCTGGCCCGGCTGGAATTCATCATCAACAACAACATCGGCATCCACCCCAAGGCGGTGCTCGATTATCCCAACGTCGATGGCGAACTGAAGAAGGCCGTCGAATCGGCCGCGCGCGGCTATGCCAGCCCGCGCGCCTTCTTCGTCGAGAAACTGGCCGAAGGTATCGCCACCATCGCAGCGGCTTTCTGGCCCAAGTCGGTCATCGTGCGTATGTCCGACTTCAAGTCGAACGAATACCGCAAGCTGGTGGGCGGATCGCGCTACGAGCCCGAGGAAGAGAATCCCATGCTGGGCTTCCGCGGCGCATCGCGCTATATCGCCTCTGACTTCGCCGAGTGCTTCCGCATGGAATGCGAGGCCCTGAAGAAAGTGCGTGACGAAATGGGCCTGACCAACGTCGAGATCATGGTGCCGTTCGTGCGCACCCTGAGCCAGGCCGAGCGCGTGGTCGACCTGCTGGCCGCGCGGGGCCTGGCGCGCGGCGAGAACGGCCTGAAGCTGATCATGATGTGCGAAGTGCCGTCCAACGCCATTCTGGCCGACGAGTTCCTGCAGTATTTCGACGGGTTCTCGATCGGCTCGAACGACATGACCCAGCTCACGCTGGGCCTGGACCGCGATTCGGGCATGGAATTGCTGGCCGCCGACTTCGACGAGCGCGATGAAGCAGTCAAGTTCATGCTGCGCCGCGCGATCAAGGCATGCCTGGCGGCCAACAAGTACGTAGGTATCTGCGGGCAAGGCCCCAGCGACCATCCCGATTTCGCCCAGTGGCTCAAGGACGAGGGCATTCTGTCCATGTCGCTGAATCCGGATACGGTGGTCGATACCTGGCAACGGCTGGCCAAGTAGCCTGGCCATCGCCACCGCTAAAACCCTGCGCCGCGGCGCAGGGTTTTTTTCGCCTGTTGCCGCAAGGTCTCGGCAGGCGGCGCAAGCCTGGTAGCCCGGTTGCCAAGTGCCCGTCCCCGGTTCATAATCTCGGCTTTTCCAATAATTGATAACCGTTCGCATTTTTGTTTGCGTATTGGTTGCACGCTGAGCCTGGCCGCGGGGCGGGCTGACAGGGGAGCCGGCGAGATTGTGAGTATCTCGAAAGCCAAACCACATACGGTCGAGCACCTGTATGGCAGCCACCATAGCTGGCTGGTGAGCTGGCTGTCCCGGCGGCTGGGCAATGCGGCCGATGCCGCCGACCTGGCGCAGGATGCTTTCGTGCGCCTGCTGGTACGGCCTTGCCGGTTCGACAGTGCCGCCCAGGCCCGCCTGTACCTGCGCACCATGGCCAACGGCATGTGCATCGACCTGTGGCGCCGCCGCAGCCTGGAACAAGCCTGGCTGGAGGCCCTGGCGGCCCACCCGGAGCAGACCGCGCCGTCGGCCGAGCACCAGGCCACGGTGCTGGAGGCCCTGTACGAGGTCGACGCCATGTTGCGCGGCCTGCCGCCCAAGGCCGCCCAGGCCTTCGTCCTGGCCGTGGCTTGCCAGATGACCGATAACGAGGTCGGCGCGGTACTGAACGTGTCGGGCCGGATGGTGCGCAAATACGTGGCCCAGGCCATGCTGTGCTGCATGCGGCTTGAAGCCCGGCAAGTGGCGGGAGGGGCGCCTTCAGCCAGTGCAGCCTTGCCGTCGCACGGCCTGGACCGCCTGGTTGCGTCGTGACGGGCGCTGATCCGGCCGTGCGCGGTTCCATGCAGGCTGCGGGGCATGATGCGATGGAGCAGGCGGCCGAATGGTATGCACTGCTGCGTTCGGGGGATGCCACAGCATCCGAACGTGGGCAATGGCAGC
>DASPIV010000576.1:0-4322 GCA_035628955.1 Bordetella sp. | reverse complement strand
GCGGGCGGCTGGGCGGGCACGTCGGCCAGCGTTTCGGCGATGGTCTTGCCGGTGATGGTGATGCAGTGGCCATGCAGCAGACCCGCATCGAGCAGCAGCTTCATCACTTGCGGGATGCCGCCGGCACGATGGAGGTCGGTGGCCACGTAGCGGCCGGACGGTTTGAGATCGCAGATGACCGGCACGCGGCGGCGGATGCGTTCGAAGTCGTCGATGGTCCACTCGACTTCCGCAGCATGGGCGATGGCCAGGAAATGCAGCACGGCGTTTGTCGAGCCGCCGGTGGCCATGATGACCGAAACAGCGTTTTCG
The DNA here is from genome assembly GCA_035628955.1 of Bordetella sp. Lineage (GTDB taxonomy): Bacteria > Pseudomonadota > Gammaproteobacteria > Burkholderiales > Burkholderiaceae_B > Bordetella_A. Next base: position 4,010 of record DASPIV010000576.1, on the reverse strand, counting down.
ATGGCTTCGCGGGTGATGATGTCGCGCGGGCGTACGCCGCGCCGCACGGCATCGACCAGCACGCGGGCCGACTCGGCGGCCGAGGCGACTTTTTCATCGTCTTCATTGGCCATTGTGCTGGAATAGGGCAGGCTCATGCCCATGGCCTCGAACGCGGAACTCATAGTGTTGGCGGTGTACATGCCGCCGCACGAACCCGACCCGGGGATGGCGCACTTTTCTATCTGCTTGAAATCTTCCTGGGGCATGCGGCCCATGGTGAACTCACCCACCGCTTCGAAAACCGACACAATGGTGAGGTCTTGCCCCTTGTAGCGGCCCGGCTTGATGGTACCGCCGTAGACATAGATGCCCGGCACGTTCATGCGGGCCAGCGCGATCATGCCGCCCGGCATGTTCTTGTCGCAGCCACCGATGACCACCACGCCATCCATCCATTGGCCCTGCACGGCGGTCTCGATACAGTCGGCAATGACCTCGCGCGACACCAGCGAGTACTTCATGCCCTCGGTACCCATGGACATGCCATCGGAAATGGTGGGCGTGCCGAATACCTGGGGGTTGGCGCGCGCCGCGCGCACCGCGTCGATGGCCGCATCGGCCAAGCGCTGCAGGCCGCTGTTGCACGGCGTGATGGTGGAATGGCCATTGGCCACGCCGATCATGGGATTGTCGAAATCGGCTTCCTGGTAGCCCAGCGCGTAATACATGGCGCGGTTGGGTGCGCGGGCCACGCCGTGGGTAATATGGCGTGAACGTTCGTTGTTCGGCATGGTCTGTCTCCGGAGTGTTGTGCGCCCACCTGGCGGCCGGCCGCCCGTCGCTGTGTGGCGACACGTTCGCCGGTTATTATCGACCCAATCTTTTTTTGCGTGGCGGAATATGCTGCACTATCCCGAGTTCGACCCCATTGCCCTGCGTATCGGCCCCCTGGCCATCCATTGGTACGGCCTGATGTACCTGGTGGGCTTCGCGCTGGTCTACGTGCTGGGCCGTGTACGCCTGGCGCGCGGCCACACCCCTGCGCTGCAGCCGCGCGACCTGGAAGACTTGATCTTCTATAGCGTGCTGGGGGTGGTGCTGGGCGGGCGCCTGGGCTATGTGCTGTTCTACAAGCCTGCCTATTACCTGACGCATCCGCTGGAAGTACTGTATCTGTGGGAAGGCGGCATGTCGTTTCACGGCGGGCTGATCGGCGTGATCCTGGTGATGCTGCTGTTCGCACGCAAGAAAAAGCTGTCTTTCTTTACCGTCGCCGATTTCATTGCGCCCTTGATTCCGCTGGGCCTGGGCGCGGGCCGGCTGGGCAATTTCATCAACGGCGAATTGTGGGGCCGCCCTACCGATGTGCCATGGGCCATGGTGTTTCCGCAATCGGGCGACGGGCTGGCGCGCCATCCGTCGCAGCTCTATGAACTGGGGCTGGAAGGCATTGTGTTGTTTGCGCTGCTGTGGTGGTTTTCGGCCAGGCCGCGCCCCACCGGACAGGTCAGCGCCTTGTTCTTGATTGGCTACGGCACGTTCCGCTTTCTGGTGGAATTCACGCGCGAACCGGACGACTTCCTGGGCTTGCTGGCCGGCGGCATGAGCATGGGACAGTGGCTGTCCCTGCCCATGGTGGCGCTGGGGATTGCGCTGTATGTGTTCAGTGCAAAGCGACCGTCCCGTTGACGGAAATACTGACCGTGACCTTGCCGGCCTCGAGCGGCACATCGGCGGATTCGGCCATGCTGCTCTTGGCCATCATCTGGGCGCCCATGGGTCGCGGCACCGGCACCGCCGAGCCACCGCCACTGAGCTCGAGGCTGCGCACGCGGTAGCCGCTGAAGCCGAATGCGGTGGCAGCCGCCACGGCGCGCTCGCGGAAGGCGTCGGCGGCCTGGCTGAGCAATTTGCGCTCTTCGGCCTCGCGGGCTTCGCGCGAGAGCAGGAAATTGATCTGGGCGATGGCCGTCTTGTCGGACAGCTTGGAAGCCAGCGCCGAAGCGGTGGCGAAATCCTTGGATTCGAGGGTGATTTCGCCTCGGGCGCGCCAGTTCTGGATCTTGCCCTTTTCGTTGGTGTTGGGCCACACGTTGTAGCCACCGGTACGCACTTCCACACCTTTGGTGCCCTGTGCCCGCTTGACGGCATCGTCGAGCGCGGTGGTCAATGCCTTGCCGGCCGCGGCCTGCGATGCGGCCTCGAGCTCGGTGGCCAGCGTGATGCGTACGGTGTCTTGCTGCACATCGGACGAGGCGGACGCCTGCAAGGTAAGCTCGGGCGCCCGTGTGCCGGCGTCTTCAGACTGCGGCGCCGTCGGCGGGGATTGCTGCGCCAGGGCCGGCTGTACGGCGGCCAAGGCCAATGCGGCGCAGCAGGCGGCTGCAATCCGGTTCAATGAAAGCACGGGATGGGAGTGCATCATGGCAAACCTGTATAGGGAGGGGAAGGAAGAGATATCCGGTGCGGACCTGCATGAGAAGCAGGCCCGCCGGAAAAGATGCCCCACCTGTGCCGTCTAGGCCGGCATCTCGAACCCTGAGGTTCAAGGTGGTCGCGTTCCGTTGAGCGTCGGGTTCATCTACGAGAGACAATCGCTCCAGCTCACCATTCGCGCAACCAATATGCCATAAGACATAGGTTCAGAGAATGTATGGCCAAGTCACGAACACGGCAGGGACAAACTGAAAAACATCGCGTGATACCGACACGCCGGGGGCTTACGCCCTACAACAATTTTTCCTGGCCAGACAAGGCATCGTCGAGCAAGGAGTTCATGTCCTCGATTCTACGCTTGAAGTCGCCGACCGCCAACCCACCCAGCGGACCGTCGGGTGCTTTCATGGCCAACAGTTCGCTGGCGATTTGCAGGGCCGCCATGACGGCGATGCGCTCGTTGCTGGAGACTTTGCCCGAACCCTGTACGCGCAGCATGAGCTGGTCGACGTGGCGCACGGCGGCCATCAGGGCCGGTTTTTCGTCCGCGGAGCAGGCGAGCGAGTAGTCGCGCCCCAGGATGGTGACATCGACGCGTTCCATCAGGGTTGATCTCCGGTGGGTGCGCCGGGCAACCTGGCCAGCACAGTGTCGATACGTTCGCGCGCGGCGGCCGCGGCGACGCGCAGACGCTGCAGGTCGGTGTCGCGTGCGCTGAGGCTGCCCTGCAATTCGGCTTCGCGGGCGCTGGCACGAGCTTCCAGCGTCTGGCGATCGGCCGTTTCGCGGGCGAGTTGCTCGCGCAGGTCGGATTCGGCTTGGCGGGCGTCGGCGAGCATGGTGGTCACCGTGCCATCGTGCTCTTGCAGCTTGGCCTGCAGGGCCTGGATTTCAGCCTGGCGATCGGCGCAGCGCTGTTCGAGCGCGCGCTGGCTGGATTCGCTTTGGCTCAGGCGGATACGCAACGCATCGCGCTCGGCATGGAGTTGCCGGGTGCGTTGCACCAGTTGCCCGATACGGGCGGCGAGTTGGTCTAGGTCTTGCAGCATGGGCGCTATCGTAAACCATCCGCGTGCCGGCCGGGCGGCCGCACGCAACGTGAGAAACACGGCAATATTCAGTAGGACTTGGCCGGCCTGGCGAAGCCGCCAGCCGCAAGCATAAAACGTCCGGCGCACCTACGGCGGCTTTCGCCCGTCTTTCTATTGACTTTCATTTTGCTTTCATTCCGGACCCATTCGGGCCCGGGGTTACAACTTGGGCGCCCGTTCTAGGGAAAACCCCATCCACACATGGGATGGCGCGGGTTTGCAGGCCCAGGCCCCTTCGCTACCATGCGCGCTGCCTAAAAGGCGTCTCCTTTCGACAAGAACTAGTGGCATATCCAGTGCCTTTATGTGCCGGCCCGCGGCGGCCTGGCTTGAACTCACATGCTGTAAATAGGAGTAGACCATGCAGCTACGCAATCGGCAGGACTTCTGGTCGGGGGTGATGTTCATCGCCCTGGGCCTGGGGTTCGCCTGGAAGGCGGCAAGTTACCAGATGGGTACCGCCGCCCGGATGGGACCGGGATATTTCCCTTTCGCGCTGGG
>DASPIV010000575.1:0-12280 GCA_035628955.1 Bordetella sp. | reverse complement strand
GCTCGACGAGCCCACCAACAACCTCGACATCAATACCATCCGCTGGCTCGAGACGGTGCTCAATGGCTACCAGAGCACCATGATCATCATCAGCCACGATCGCCACTTCCTGAACCAGGTCTGCAGCCACATGGCCGATCTGGACTACGGCGAGATCCGCATTTACCCCGGCAACTACGACGACTACATGCTGGCCTCTACCCAGGCCCGCGAACGCCTGGTGGCCAACAATGCCAAGGCCAAGGAACGCGTGGCCGAACTGCAGGACTTCGTGCGCCGCTTTTCCGCCAACAAGTCCAAGTCGCGCCAGGCGACTTCGCGCCTGAAGCAGATCGACCGCATCAAGGCCGAGCAGGTCGTGGTCAAGCCCTCGTCGCGGCAGAACCCGTATATCCGCTTCGAGCAGAACAAGGTCATGCACCGCCTGGCGGCCACCATCGAAAATTTGTCCAAGTCCTACGATGCGCCCGTCATTCGCGATTTCTCGGCCATGATCGATGCCGGCGAGAAAATCGCCATCATCGGCGCCAACGGCGTGGGCAAGACCACGCTGCTGCGCATGCTGGCCGGCGATCTGGCGCCCGACTCGGGCACCATCAAGTGGTCCGACAACGCCGACCTGGGCTACATGGCCCAGGACGTCTCCGATCAGTTCCAGCAAACGGATGTCAATCTGTTCGACTGGATGGGCGAATACCGCCAGCCGGGCGACGACGACCAGTCCATCCGTTCGGTGCTGGGCCGCCTGCTGTTCTCGGCCGACGATCTGCCCAAGGCGCCCAAGGTGCTTTCCGGCGGCGAAAAGAACCGCATGACCTTCGGACGGCTGATGCTGGGCCGGCACAACGTCATGCTGCTCGACGAGCCCACCAACCACCTGGACATGGAATCGATCGAGTCGCTGCAGTTCGCGCTGGAAAAGTACGAAGGCACGCTGATCTTCGTGTCGCACGACCGCGAATTCGTGTCTGGCCTGGCCACGCGCATCATCGAAGTCCTGCCCGACGGGCAAATCATCGATTACCGCGGCGGCTATGAAGACTACCTGTCTTCGCGCGGCATCGAGGGTTAAAGACAAGCCAGGCGCGCTGCCCGTCTGGCGTATTTTCATATAACTAAAAATTCTTAATGAATTATAAAAATATAGTTTGGATTTATATACGCAGTTGGTAGATTAGGGCTCTCTATTTCCACGCCACCGAGTGCGAGCCCGCCTTATGAACCTTACTTTCGACCACGTCCACAAAAGCTTCGGTGCGCTGCAGGTGGTGGACGGGTTCTCCAGTGAATTCAAGACCGGGGAACTGGTCGCCCTGGTGGGGCCGTCAGGCTGCGGCAAGTCGACGCTGCTGCACATGGCGGCAGGCCTGGAATCGCCCAGCCAGGGCCAGGTGCTGGCCGACGGCACCCCGGTGGCCGGACCGCACCCCAGCCGCACGCTGGTATTCCAGGAACATGCCCTGTATCCATGGCTGACGCTGCGCGACAACGTGGCGCTGGCACTCGAATTCCAGAAAGTACCCAAGGCGCAGGCGCGCGAAAAAGCCATGGCATGGCTGGCCCGCGTGGGCCTGGCCGGCTTCGAGCACTATTTCCCGCACCAGGTCTCGGGCGGCATGCGGCAGCGTGCCGCGCTGGCCCGGGCTTTCATTGCCCAGCCCAAGACCATGTTGATGGACGAGCCCTTCGGCGCGCTGGACGCACTGACCCGTCTCAGTCTGCAAGACGTGCTGCGCCAGTTGATCCAGCAGGAAAATCCTTCGGTGCTGTTGGTTACGCACGATGTCGATGAGGCCCTGTTCCTTGCCGATCGCATCGTGGTCTTCAGCCCGCGCCCGGCCCGGGTGCTGCGCGAGTTCAACCTCAAGCACCGCCGCAAGACCCATGACCTGGCCGACCTGGCTGGCGAAAAGCGCGAAATCCTCAGTCTGCTGGGCATCCAGGTCGCCGACGGCGACGTGGCCCTGGCCGCCTGACCGCTTGCGGCACGGGCCGCGCCGGGTGCCCCCGGGCATGGCGGCCCGACCCAAATCCATACCTACATATCCAAGCACTGGAGCACACTATGAAATTGAAACAATGGCTGTCCCTGCCGCTGGCGGCGGCATTGGTGGCGGCAGCCCCGGCCATGGCCGCCGAGAAATTCCGCGTCGGCTACCTGCGTGTCATGGACGATGCGCAGGCCATCGTGGCGCAAGAGGGCGATTTCTACAAGAAAGCCGGCCTGGATACCGAACTGATCGAGTTCAAGTCGGGTACCGACCTGATCAAGGCCATCGTGGGCGGCCAGGCCGACATAGGCGTGCTGGGCTTCACCAATGCGGTGGCCTGGGCCTCGAAGGGCGCCGACCTGAAGGTGGTGGGCGGCGCGCAGCAGGGCTACCATTCGCTGGTGGTCCGCAATGATTCCGGCATCAACAGCATCGCCGATCTCAAGGGCAAGAGCCTGGCCTCGCAGAAAGAGGGCAGCACGGCCGACGTGGTGCTCAAGGGTGTGGTGCTGAAAGAAGGCAATTTGCAGCCGTCGGACGTCAACATCATGGGCGTGAGCCCCGCCGTGGCCGTGCAGTCGCTGGTGGGCCAGCGCGTCGACGCGGCTTTCCTGTTCGAACCCTACGACCGCATCGCCCAGCTGGTGGCGCCGGTCAAGCAGATCTACGAAGTGGGCCAGGCGTGGCCATTCCCGTGCATGGTCGTCATTACCTCGGGCGACGTGCTGGCCAAGCGCAAGGACGACGTGTGGAAGGCGCTCGACGCCCAGCGGGCCGCCATCGAACTGCTGCAGCAAGACCCTGACCAGGCCTCGAAGCTGATCGCCTCGTATTTCATTGCCGATCCGACCCTGAAGACGCGCGAACGCGGCGAATTGCCGCGCGAGACGGTCATTGCCGAAGCGATCAAGACGCAGGTCTTTACCGCCAAGCTTACCGACAAGGACACCGCCCGCATGCAGGAAATCGCCGGCATCCTGCAAGACCAGGGGTCGCTGAAGACGCGTGACGGCAAGCCGTATGACGTGTCCGGCATCGTCGACCTGTCCTGGCAAGAGGCGCGCAAACTTTGAGCTCCTCGACCCGTGTAACCGGCCTGCGCAAGCATCTGGCCGGGGTGTTAGGCGTGGCCTTCATCTTCTTGTTGTGGCAGGCGGCCGCCTGGGCGCTGCCCGATTTCCTGATGCCGGGCGTGCCCGCCGTCGTAATGCGGCTGGTGCAAGACCTGGGCCAATCGGCGTTCCACCAGAGCCTGCTGGGAACGCTGGGCCGCCTGGGCGCCGGCTATGGCCTGGCCCTGTTGGCGGGCATCGGTTTCGGCCTGGTGGCCGCGGTGCTGTACTTCTTTCGTGAAGTGTTGCGCAGCGCCATCGTCATCCTGCAGTCGATACCCTCGATCGCGTGGGTGCCGCTATTCCTGATCGTGATGGGATTCGGCAACACGCCGATCATCGTGGTAGTGGCATTGGCGGCATTCTTCCCGGCCGCGCTCAGCGTCATGAACGCCACCGAATCGGTACAACGCGTGCATGTATCGGCGGCCCGCGTCATGGGGGCCACGCGCTGGGGCCTGATCAAGCGCGTGTATCTGCCCGCGGTCATGCCCGAGCTGATTACCGGCGCCCAGCTGGCGTTCGGCAATGCCTGGCGCGCCTTGATCTCGGCCGAAATGTTGATCGGCTTCGGCAAGGGCCTGGGCCGCTCGCTGGCCTATTCGGGCGAGATCGCCGACATGACGGGCGTGATGGCCAATATTCTGGTCATTGCCATTCTGGCCGCGCTGATCGATCAGTTCGTGCTCGAGAACCTCAAGCATCGCTTGCTGCGGTATCAGTACGTGTAGAAAGGAAAGGCGGGCCCGTGCCCGCCGCATGCCATGATCGCCACGCTGCGTTTCTTCGTTCGCCTTTCGAGGCTGGTGCCGGCACTGGCCGCCGCCGGCCTGGCGTGGCTGCTCGGCGCGTTCGCGCCGGCGCTTGCCGAGCCTGGCGGCCAGCCCTTCGCACAGGCGCACCAGCGGGGCGTGTTGGTGGTCGGCGTACCGTACCTGGCCCCACCGGCCCTGGCAGGCGCCAAAATCCGCACGCCCGAGCGCCTGGACAGCGTCATGGCCACCAGACTGGGCGAACAATTGGGCCTGCCGGTCCGGCTCGTGCAAATCGACCCGGCACGGCGAGCCTTGACCCTGGCCGACGGCACGGTCGATCTGGTAGTGGCCGATCGCATGGCCGGCCAGTCGGCAGCGGGCGTGGATACGTCCAGCGTGGATACGTCCGGCGTGGCTGTGGTGCCGGCCGGATACCAGGCGCGCCCGAAAGCCGTCATACGCAGCGATACGTCGCTGCGCAATTGGAAGCAGGTAAAGGGCCGCAGTGTATGCATGTCGAGCGCCGCATTCCAGGCACAGGCCCTGGCGGCGCAATGGGGCGGCGTGGTGCGCACCTACCGGGTACCGTCCGATGCGCTGGTCGCCGTGCGCGAAGGCGCCTGCGATATCGGGCTGGTCGATGACACGGTGTGGGGCCCGCTGATGCAGTTTCCCGAATGGCAGAAATTCTCGGCCACGCTGCCGCTCGATGGACCCCAGTCCGAGCGCGTCTGGTTGGCGCGCGCCGACGACACGGCCGCGCGCCAGTGGCTGGCCGCCGCCATGCAGCAATGGCAGCGCCAGGGCATCTGGCGCGCCATGGCGGCGAAATGGGCCCGCGACGTGGCCTTCGACGTCTACCTGGACCAGGAAGTCCCCGACTGCCACGGCGGCTGATGCGAAGTCCGCCCGGTGCCAGGCACCGGGCAATACCGGCAGTTGCCAGCCATTCGCCCCGCCTACAATCGCAGCGTATGAGCGACACACTGAGCGCGCCCTGCGCCTATCAGGAAGACATCAGGAAAAGCCGGTTTGCGGTGCATGCGATGCCCGTGGCCCGCGTGGACGAGGCCATGGCCTTCTTCGCCGCGCACGGCGATCCGGCGGCCACGCACAACTGCTGGGCCTATCGTATTGGACAGGCCTACCGGTTCAACGACGACGGCGAGCCCGCGGGCACTGCGGGGCGGCCCATCCTGCAAGCCATCGAGGGGCAGGGGCTGGATCGGGTGGCCGTGCTGGTGGTGCGCTGGTATGGCGGCATCAAGCTGGGGGCGGGCGGATTGGTACGCGCCTATGGCGGCTGCGCGGCGCAATGCCTGCGACTGGGTCCGCGCATACCGATAGTCGATACCGTAACAGTGCGCTGCCGCTGCAATTACGCCGACTTGCCACTGCTGAAAGCGCGCGTCGCACAGGCCGGCGCCGAGGTGCAGGATGAAACGTTCGATGGCGCCGGCGTCGCCCTGGCGCTGGTCGTGCCCCGCGACGTGCTGGACGGCCTGGCACGCACGGTGGCCGGCATTACGCGCGGGCGCGCCCGCTGGCAGGTACAGGATCCGCCAGCGGGGTAATGTGCCCCGGCGCCTACTTGTCGCTGCCGTCTTGCGCGGCGGCGATCTCCTGGTGCACTTTTTCCATGTCCACGGATTTGATTTTCTCGAGCAGCTCGTCGAGCTGGCCGCCCGACAGGGCGCCTGGCTGCGAGAACAGCAGAACCTGCTCGCGAAACACCATCAGGGTGGGGATGGAACGGATGCCCAGTGCGCCGGCCAACTCCTGTTCGACATCCGTGTTCACCTTGGCGAAGGTCACGTCGGGGTTCTGCTCGGCGGCTTTCTCGAATACCGGGGCAAAGCCGCGGCAAGGGCCACACCAGGGTGCCCAGAAATCGACGATCAGGGTGCTGTCGGGCGTAATGGCTTCCTGGAAAGAATCTTTGGTCAGTTCAACAATGCTGCTCATGCTTGGCGTCCTTGCCGCCGGGTGGGCGGCGTCGATGGCCGGATCGGCCGATTGGGCGGGCCGGTGGCCCACGCAGGTTCCCGCCCCGAGGGCGGGCCGTACAGGCCTATGCCGCGGCCTGGGTGGCGGTGCCGGCGCCGTCGCGCAGCGTGGCCAATATTTCATACGACCGCAGGCGATCGGCGTGGCGATGGAAGTCGGAAACAATCATGACCTCGTCGGCCTCGGTCTGCGCCACCAGGGCCTGCAAGCCTTGCTTGACCGTATCGGGACCACCGACAATGGAAGCGGCCAGTTTCTGCTGCACGGCCTGGCGTTCCCACTCATTCCAGAGCCCATCCATGCTGTCCACCGGTGGCTGCAGCGCCAGGCGGTTGCCGCGGATCAGCGACAGAAACTTCTGTTGCTGCGTCGTGGCCAGATAGTGCGCCTGCTCATCGGTATCGGCGGCTATCACCGGTACGCCTATCATGGCGTATGGGCGTGCCAGCGTGGCCGACGGCTTGAACAAGTGGCGATACAGCCGCATGGCCGCCATGCCTTCGGGCGAAAAATGGCCGGCAAACGAGAAGGGCAGGCCCAGTTCGGCGGCCAGGCGCGCGCTGAAATCGCTGGAGCCCAGCAGCCAGATCGGAATGTCGAGCCCGGCGCCAGGAATGGCGCGTACGGCCTGGCCCGGCCGCGCCGGCGCGAACAGCGCACGAAGCTCATCGAGCAGAGCAGGGAATTCCAGGCCGCTGCGTGGGCCGCGCCGCAAGGCCTGCTGCGTCGCACCGTCGCTGCCGGGCGCGCGGCCCAGGCCCAGGTCGATGCGGCCCGGGAACAGGCTTTCCAGCGTGCCGAATTGTTCGGCGATGATCAGCGGTGCGTGATTGGGCAGCATGATACCGCCCGAGCCCACGCGCAAAGTCCGGGTGTGCGCCGCGACCTGGCCGATGATGACCGCCGTGGCGCTGCTCGCCACCCCGGTGATGTTGTGGTGTTCGGCCAGCCAGAACCGCCGGTAGCCCCAGCGCTCGACATGCTGGGCCAGGTCGACCGTATTGCGAAAGGCGCCCGCGGCATCGCCGCCCTGCACGATGGGTGCAAGGTCCAGTACGGAAAATGGCACGCCGGCCAGCTTGGTCATGTGGGAATCTCCAGGGAATCATGGCGCAAGGCCCGCGTTTCGGGCGCCTGCTCTCTACATGGAGAGTGTATCGGCGAATTCAATGCCGGGCCCGATCAACCTTGCGGTCGATCGGGTCGATAGCCTGACTCAATGACCCACGCAAGCGGCATGCCGCCCCGCGCGCGGATTAGTCCGGAAAGAAGGCGTAACGGATCACAAACAGCACGGCGACCAGCCAAGTGGCGGCATGCACTTCGCGCACGCGGCCCGTGCAGGTTTTCAGCACAACGTAGCTGATGAAGCCGAAAGCCAGCCCGTTGGCGATAGAGTACGTAAAAGGCATCACCAGCGCCGTCAGGGCTGCGGGGGTTGCTTCGGACACGTCGTTCCAGTCGATTTCGATCAGTTCACGCATCATCAGGCCGGCCACGTACAGCAGGGCGGGCGCGGTGGCATAAGCCGGCACCGAACCGGCCAGCGGCGAGATGAACAGCGCGGCCAGGAACAACAGCCCGACCACCAGTGCCGTCAGGCCGGTGCGTCCGCCGGCCTGCACGCCCGAGGCGCTTTCGACGTAGGCCGTGGTGCTGCTGGTACCCAACATCGAGCCCGCCACGATGGCCGAACTGTCGGCAAACAATGCGCGGCCCAGGCGATTGGGGCGGTCTTCGGGCACCAGCCCGGCGCGCTTGGCCACGCCCATCAGCGTACCGGTGGCATCGAACACTTCGACCAGCACGAACACCAGCACGACGTGCACGAAGCCGGTGTGCAGGGCCCCCAGAATATCCAGCTTCATGAAGGTGGGTGCCACGCTGGGCGGGGCCGACAGCACGCCGCGGAATTCGTTATACCCCAGTGCCATCGACAACACTGTCACCACCAGGATGCCGATCAGGATGGCGCCGCGCACGCGCAGCGCGTCCAGCGAGGCAATGATGAAAAAGCCCAGAATGGCGAACAGCGGTGCATGGCCGCGCAGGTCCCCCAGCGTGACCTTGGTGGCCGGGTGCGGCACCACGATACCCGCGTTGGACAGCGCGATGATGGCCAGGAACAGCCCGATACCCGCCGCGATGGCGCTGCGCAGCGAATGCGGTATGCCCTTGATCAGCCAGGCCCGCACGCCGGTGATGGTCAGCAACAGGAAGATGACGCCGGAAATGAACACCGCGCCCAGCGCCTGTTCCCAGGTGTACCCCATGGCCTGAACGACCGTGAATGCGAAGAAGGCGTTCAACCCCATGCCGGGCGCCATGCCGATGGGCCAGTTGGCCACCAGCGCCATGATCAGCGAGCCCAGCGCGGCGGCCAGGCAAGTGGCGACAAACACGGCATCGCGATCCATGCCGGTGGAAGACAGGATGTCCGGGTTGACGAAGATGATGTAGGACATCGTCAGGAAGGTCGTCAAGCCGGCGACGAGCTCGGTACGGGCGTTCGTACCATGCTCGCGCAGTTGGAATAGCTTCTCCAGCATTTTTCAGTTCCCCGGTGGTTGATCGGTGGTTGGCTATGAAGCCGCCATTTTCGCACCAGATGTAAACTTCGGACCATGATCATCCTTGGCTTCGAAAGTTCGTGCGACGAGACCGGTGTGGCCGCTGTCAGCACTGAACGCGGCCTGCTGTCGCACGCCCTGCATACCCAGATCGCCATGCACCAGGAATATGGCGGCGTGGTGCCCGAACTCGCCTCGCGCGACCATATCCGCCGGGCAGTGCCGCTGGCCCGCCAAGTGCTGGCAGAGGCGGGCCTGGGCCTGCAGGATGTGGATGCCGTGGCCTATACCGCCGGGCCGGGACTGGCGGGGGCGCTGCTGGTGGGCGCCAGCGTGGCGCAGGCCTTTGCCTGGTCGCGCGGGCTGCCGGCCATCCCCATCCATCACCTCGAGGGGCACTTGCTGTCGCCGCTGCTGGACGATCCGCGTCCCGAGTTCCCGTTCGTGGCGCTGCTGGTGTCGGGCGGCCATACGCAATTGATGCGGGTCGACGGGGTGGGGCGCTACGCCTTGCTGGGCGAAACCCTGGACGACGCCGCCGGTGAAGCCTTCGACAAATCCGCCAAGTTGATGGGCCTGGGCTATCCCGGCGGGCCGGCCCTGTCCCGCCTGGCCGCCAGCGGCGATGCGCAGCGGTTCGTGCTGCCGCGCCCCATGCTGCACAGCGGCGATCTCGATTTCAGCTTCAGCGGCCTGAAAACCGCGGTGCTTACCCGTGTGAAAGAGGCCGAACGGGCAGGTGGCCTGGACGACGCAGCCCGCGCCGACCTGGCGGCCGGCACCCAGGCGGCCATTGTCGAAGTGCTGGTGGCCAAGGCCGTGCGCGCGCTCAAGCAAACCGGCCTGAAGCGGCTGGTGGTGGCGGGTGGCGTGGGGGCCAACCAGTCGTTGCGCGAGCTATTGGGGCGGGTGCTGGGGCCATTGGGCGCCCAGGCGTATTTCCCGCCCCTGGCCTTGTGCACCGACAACGGCGCCATGATTGCCTACGCGGCCGCCGAACGGATCAAGGCCGGCCTGGTGTCGCTGCAGGCCGGCCAGCATGCTTTCACGGTAAGGCCCCGCTGGGACCTGGCCGATATCTGCGTCAGTGCGCCGGCCTAGTGCTGCGGCGTCATTTCTTCTTGGCGCCGATGCGGCTTTCCGTGCCGGCCAGCAAGCGCGAGATATTGGCGCGGTGCCGGTAGAACAGCAGCGCGCCAATAATGGCCAGCGCCATGGCGACCGGCGCCTGCGCATACCACGCCAGGCCCGAGCCGAACAGGTAATACACCGGCGCGAAGAAGGCCGCCACCAGCGAGGCCAGCGACGAGTAGCGCGAAAAGACCGCGATGATGATCCAGGTGGCCACTGTGGCCAGCGCCAGGCCGGGATGAATCGCCAGCAGGATGCCCAGGGCCGTGGCGACGCCCTTGCCGCCCTTGAAACGCAGGAACACCGGATACAGGTGCCCCAGGAACGCCGCCAGCGCCGCCAGGGCGAACGTCGTCCACGACAGGCCCGGGGCCAGCGCCTGGGCCAGCCACAAGGCGAACCAGCCCTTGGCGGCATCGCCCAGCAGGGTCAGCGCCGCGGCTGTTTTATTGCCCGTGCGCAGCACATTGGTGGCGCCGGGGTTCTTCGAGCCATAGCTGCGCGGGTCTTGCAGGCCCATCAGCTTGCTGACCACGACCGCGAAGGGAATCGACCCGATCAGGTAAGACAGCGCGATCAGGGCGGCGGCGAAGAAAAACGAGGGGGCGGTCTGCACCATGAGTAGCGTCCGTTGCGTAGAGGATCGTGGCTGCGGATTCTACCGCGCGGCCCGAGCCGGCGTCTGCGGGTTATCCATAGGGGCCGGCCGGGATCAGGCGGTCGCGCCGCCGCACAAGCCGGCAACGTTCCGGCGGTACAATCGGTCGCGTTTCACCAAGCGCGCTTTCTTCTGGATGCACAATGCGAATTCTGGTTTCTAACGACGACGGCTATACCGCCCCCGGCCTGGAGGCCTTGGTGCAGGCCCTGGAAGGGCTGGGCGAACTTACCGTCGTGGCGCCCGAAACCAACCACAGCGGCGCCTCGAATTCGCTGACCCTGAACCGGCCGCTTACCGTACGCACCGCCGCCAACGGATTCGTATGCGTCAACGGCACGCCGTCCGATTGCGTGCACGTGGCGCTGACCGGCCTGATGGACACGCGCCCCGACCTGGTGGTCTCGGGCATCAACAATGGCGCGAACATGGGCGACGACACTCTGTATTCAGGCACCGTCGCGGCCGCCGCCGAAGGTTATCTGTTCGGTATTCCCGCCATTGCATTTTCGCTGGCCGAAAAAGGCTGGGCCCATATCGAATCGGCCGCCCGGGTGGCGCGCCTGGTGGTCGAACGCCAGATCGCCCGGCAACTGGCGGCGCCGGTACTGCTCAACGTCAACATCCCCAGCCGCACGTTCGAGACGCTGGACGGTTTCCAGGTTACGCGCCTGGGCAAGCGCCATCCGTCCGAGCCCGTGGTGCGCACCACCACCCCCTATGGCGATACGGTTTACTGGATCGGGCCGGTGGGCCTGGCAGCCGATGCCGCGCCAGGTACCGACTTCCACGCCGTGGCCCAAGGCGCCGTATCGCTGACGCCGTTGCGCCTGGACCTGACACAGCACAGCCAGCTGGACGAAGTCCGGCATTGGGCGGAGCCTCTATGCGCAAGCCAGTGACGCCTCCGGGCAGCCCGCCGCGTACGCGCGCTTCCCACTACGGGCCCAGCGGCCTGGCGCCGGGCATCACGGCCGCCAACAGCAACACGCGCATCTCGCCCCCCACGCTGGCGCGGCCGCAACCCGCCGGCGGCACGGCCGGGCAGGGCGGCAACCTGGGGCTCAACTCAGACCGCTTGCGCCAGGCCATGGTGCAGCGCTTGCGTAGCCAGGGCATCACCGACGAACGGGTGCTCAATGCCATGGCCGCCGTGCCGCGCCACGTCTTTGTGGACGAGGCGCTGGCCAGCCGGGCGTATGAAGACGCCGCGCTGCCCATCGGCCATTCGCAAACCATTTCGCAACCGTGGGTGGTGGCACGCATGATCGCCGCGGCCTGCGAAGACCGCACCCCCGCGCGCGTGCTCGAAGTGGGTGCCGGATGCGGCTATCAGGCCGCGGTGCTGGCCCAGTTCGTGCGCGAAGTGCATGCCATTGAGCGCATCCGCGGCCTGTTCGAACTGGCGCGCGGCCATCTGCGCTCGCTGCGTCTGGCCACGCGCGTGCGCCTGATCCACGGCGACGGCATGCTGGGCCTGCCCGGCGTGGCGCCGTTCGATGCTATTGTTGTGGCTGCGGCCGGACTGGCCATCCCGCAGGCGCTGCTGGAACAGCTCGCGCCCGGCGGCCGTCTGATCGCGCCGGAAGGCGCCACCAACCAACGGCTGGTGCTGGTAGAGCGCACCGGCACGTCCAGCTGGAAGCGCACCGAACTGGAGGCGGTACGTTTCGTGCCGCTGAGGGCCGGAATACAATCTTGAGCAAACAGGAGAAGCACATGCTCAACGGGCAGTTGCCACTGACCGACCTTTCTTTCCGCGCGACGCGCGTCGCGCGCCGTCCCCGCGCCGCATGGGTGGCGGGCCTGATCGGCCTGGCGTTGCTGGCCGGCTGCTCGACCACGAAAACGCGCGCCCCGGTGGTAGACCTGTCCAATCAGCCTGCCGCCGCGCAGCCCGGCGGCACTTATGTCGTCAAGCCCGGCGATACGCTCTACCAGATCGCGCGCGCCAACAACGTCGACATCGAAAGCGTGAAGCGCTGGAACAACATCAGCGACCCCAACCAGATCAGCGTGGGCCAGGTGCTCAAGCTGTCGGGCAGCGCGTCCGCCA
>DASPIV010000574.1:0-3166 GCA_035628955.1 Bordetella sp. | reverse complement strand
AGCGCCGGCTGCGACAGGCCGCGGGATTCTCCTATTGCCGTCAGCGAGCGCATGGCCGCAATTTCGCGCAGCAGGAGCAGATCTTTGAACCGCAGCTTGGTAAATAGCGCGTTCTCGGCTAGCAGGCCCATCGCGGTCTCCAGGAAAACCCTGATCTGTTAATAACAAAATAGTTATGACTTAAAACCATTTGATTACATCAAAATTATGTCCCGGAAAGCAAAAAACATTCGTCCAAGGGGGTGCATTCCATGAAAGACCATCAAAACCATCTGGCCTGCCGGCGCCTGGCCGGCAGGCTGTTCGCCGCCGCGGCAGTATCGGCCGCGGCCCTGGCCAGCCCGTTCGCTGGTGCCGCCACGTCTTACCCTGATCAATCCTTGCGCATCATCGTGCCCTATGGACCAGGCGGCACTGGCGATGTCATCGCGCGGTTGGTCGCGAAGAAGTTGGGCGACGACCTGGGCCAGTCGGTGATCGTGGAAAACAAGGGTGGCGCCGCGGGCTCGATCGGCACAATGGCCGCCGCGCGCGCGGCGCCCGATGGCTACACCATCCTGCTGGCCTACACCTCGGAAATGGTCATCAATCCGTTCGTGCAGAAAGGGGTCAACTACGATGTGGCGCGCGACTTCGCACCCGTGGCGTTGGCCGGCTCCACGCCGCTGTTGCTGGTGGCTAACCCCGGTCTGGGCGTGAAATCGATCAAAGACCTGGTCCGGCTTGCCAAGGCATCGCCCGATCGTGTTTCCTATGCGTCGGCTGGCCCCGGCAGCCCTGCGCATATCGCCGGCGCCTTGTTGACCAAGGAGGCCGGCATCCAAATGGCGCACATCCCCTATAAGGGCGGCAGCCAGGCTGTGGCGGACACGGTGGGTGGGGTCGTCGACGTGTATTTCTCGGGGATGCCTCCCGCGATTCCGTTCGTGAAAAGCGGCAAGCTGGTCGCCCTGGGTGTGGCCGCGAAGCAGCCCAGCCCGGCCTTGCCGGACGTGCCCGCGCTGGCCGCAAGCGGCTATGCCCGGCTGGATCTGTCCGGCTGGTTCGGGTTCTTCGTTCCCAAGAACGTGTCGCCGGATATCCGGGCGCTGCTGCACGAGAAAATCGCCGCGGCGCTGCAATCCGAAGACATCAAGACCAAGCTTGCCATGCAGGGCGTCGAAACGGAAGCGATGAGTTCCACGCAGTTCCAGTCGTTCGTCGAGGCAGAGCAAGCCAAGTACAAGCAATTGATCCAGGAACTCGGCATTGGCGCCGAATAAGGACGGATATGAGACTCTGGTTACTTGGCACAGGTACGCCCACGCCTTCGCTGCGCAGGATGTGTTCTGGCTATGTGGTGCGCGTGGGCGAGGCATACATCGTGTTCGATCACGGGTTCGGCGCCCATCATCGATTGCTGGAATTGGGCATCCGTGCCACTGAGGTCTCGCATGCCTTCTTCAGCCACCACCACTACGACCACATGGGTGACTACCCGCGCCTGCTGCTTACCCGGTGGGACCAAGGCGCAGGAAAAATCGATGAGTTAAACGTGTATGGCCCGCCGCCGCTCAAGCTGATTACCGATCGTCTCATTGCCGATGACGGTGCCTTTGGCCCCGATCTCATTTCACGCACCGAGAATCAAGCCAGCATCGACGTCTATCAAGCCCGCGGCGGGCAGGGTTTGCGCGCCAGGCCCGCCCCGCGGCTGCATGAGCTGGCGGCCGACGCCGTGGTGCAAGCAACCGGGTGGACCGTGCGCGTTGCGCCGGTGAACCACTTTGCGCCGCACCTCGTGTCTTACGGCTATCGGCTGGATGCCGATGGCCAGTCGTTTGTCTACTCGGGAGATACCGGCCCCAGTCGGGCCCTCGGCGAACTGGCAAAGGACTGCGACGTGCTGGTTCATATGTGCCACTATATGTCCGGCACGGCACCCAGCAAGACCTTCGCCGCGTTCACCATGGGCCATCGTGAACTGGCGGAGATGGCCGCCGAGGCGGACGTGCGCAACTTGGTCATCTCTCACGTGACCGAACAGTTCGACCATCCCGGGTTGCGGGAACAGATCATTCGAGAGGTCGCCGAGATATACAAAGGCAATATCTTCTTCGGCGAAGATGGCATGGAAATCCCTTTCACCGAGCCACGGCCCGTGAAGCTGGACTAGGAGCCCGTGCATACAACCGGTGGCGCAGTATCGCTTTGCGCCACTTCTCGGTTTCTGCCGACGCTAGCTTCGCGTCGCGCTCCATGCCTCTTTTCCATCGATGGTGCCCTGCATGGTCTTGTTCGACACTTGGCCGGTGTAGCGCTGCGTGCCCACCTTGAATTCAATCTTGTCGCCGTTGAGCCAGGCATCGCTGATTGGCGTGGCCGCGCCACCGTCTTGCAGCGACCCGGCGAGCTTCTGATATGTTTGCTCAAGCACCAGTTGCTTGCCCGCCATCTGCCAGGTGCCGGCGACTTTGGCCGGCACCACCCATTTGTAGGCGCTGCAGTAGGCCGAGCACTCACCGCCCGCCTGCACTGATTCGTCGGGTTCCCAATCGTCCATGGTGAACGAGTTGGACACGATCCGGGTGCCGGGCGGCATGTCCAGCAAAATGGGACGCAGCTTGACGTTCAGGTCGGGAAGCAGGAAAAGCGTAATGACCGTCGCTTCGGAAAAATCCGACTTGAAGATATCCGCCTGTTCGAATTTGGCGCGGTCGGCTACGCCCGCGGTCTGAGCCGCGCGGCGGGCCAGGGCAACCATGTCGGGGTTGAACTCGATGCCGCGCGCGGTGGCGCCGCGCTGGGCGGCAGTGATCACGGTTCGACCGTCGCCCGAACCCAGGTCGACCAACCGGTCTTGCGGGGTAAGTTCCGCCATATCCAGCATGCGGTCAACCAGGGCTTGCGGCGTGGGTACCCACACCACGTCTTTGCCGGATTGGCCTACGGTGGGTTGATAGGATGTGGACTCGGCGTTCCGGGTCTGCGCCCATGCGGTGCCGTGCAGGGCAAGGGTGCAGATCGCGGCAGCGGCCAAGGATTTGTGCAGGGCTTTCATCGTCACTCTCCTGTTTGGGTCATCACTTCAAGAAGGACTGTCGTACCGCGAAGTCGCGGCCACGGCAGGGGCTGCAAGCTTGCTCTTGAACAGCAGGATGGGCGTGCCGGCGGCCAGTACCGCCAG
>DASPIV010000573.1:0-3665 GCA_035628955.1 Bordetella sp. | reverse complement strand
TGCCTATGGGGATATTGATCAGGAATATCCAGTGCCACGACATGTACGTGACCATGAAGCCTCCTAGCGGGGGGCCGATCACCGGCCCGAGCAGGGCAGGGATGGACAGGAACGACATGGCTTTGAGCAGATCTTGCTTGGGCACCACGCGCAACAGGATGATGCGCCCCACTGGCACCATCATGGCGCCGGCCATGCCCTGCACCACGCGGGCCACGACTAGTTGGGCCAGGTTCTGGGACAGCGCACAGGCCACCGAACTGAGCGTGAACAGGGCGATGGCCGCCATGAACACGCGCCGCGCGCCGTAGCGGTCGGCCGCCCAGCCGCTCACCGGCACGAACACCGCAACCGCCAGCAGGTACGAGGTAATGGCCACGTTCAGCCGTACCGGGGTCGAGTCCAGCGCCTGGGCCATCACGGGCAGCGCCGTGGCCACTACGGTGGAATCGAGCATTTGCATGAACAGCGCACAGCCGACGATGAAAGGAATCATCCGGGCCGCGCGGGCGGTATCCTGGGAGGGAGGCGTAGGTGGGGCAGAACTGGCGGATTCAGCAGACATGTCGGAAGGGGACTTGGGGTCCGGCCGATTGTAACGCCGGCGGCCGGCCGGGCTGAAGTAAACTTGAACGATCCGCAACCTGCTGAATCCGGTGCCATGGCCAGTAACTACGAATCTGAAATCACCCGCTTCTTGAAGGCATACAAGGCGTCGCACCCCGACGTCGAGCAGCGCCAGCGCGAAGGCCGTGCCCGCCTGTGGGACAAGCCGCAGAACACCGAGCAGCTCGAAGGCTTCCGGGCGGCCCGCGTGCCGCAACAGCCGTACGTGTATCAGGCCGAGTAGGTGAGTCCCACCCCCGTAGCGCTGCGCGCCTCCACCTCTCAAGGGGGCGACGCTGGCGGACCGGCAAAGCCGGCTCCGCGGCGTCCCCGGTCGAGTCACGCCTGCTTCATGCGGCGCGGGTGGTATGCAGTGCAATGGAAAGCTGATAAGCGGTGCCCATGACCTCGAACTCTCCTGTTTCCGGCGAAGCCCTGGCGGCACTGGTGGAACCCCCGGTCGACAGCACCCCCGACGTCGTGGACAGCGTAGCGTTCGCACGCCTGTACGGCGAGCCGCTGTTCCAGCTGCCCACCGACCTGTACATTCCGCCCGACGCGCTGGAAGTCTTCCTGGAAACCTTCGAGGGCCCGCTCGACCTGCTGCTCTACCTGATCCGCAAGCAGAACTTCAATGTGCTCGACATCCCCATGGCGGACGTCACGCGGCAGTACCTGTCGTATGTCGAGCAGATCCGCTTGCACAACCTCGAGCTGGCGGCCGAATACCTGCTGATGGCGGCCATGCTGATCGAGATCAAGTCGCGCATGCTGCTGCCGGTAAAGAAAACCGATACCGGCGAAGAACCAGAAGACCCGCGCGCCGAACTGGTGCGCCGCCTGCTCGAATACGAGCAGATGAAACTGGCGGCGCAAAAACTCGATGCCATTCCGCAACTGGGGCGCGATTTCAAAAGCGCCCAGGCCGTGGCGGACCTGAGCGTCGAGCGCATGCTGCCCGAAGTCAGCGTCAGCGACCTGAGCGCCGCGTGGGCCGATATCCTCAAGCGCGCCAAGCTGAACCAGCACCACCACATCACGCGCGAGCAACTGTCGGTGCGCGACCACATGACCCACATCTTGCGGCGCCTGAACGATGTGCGCTTCATGGAATTCGGCGAGCTCTTCATGGAGCGCGTGCGCGAAGGCGCGCCGGTAGCGGTGATCGTGGTGCATTTCATCGCCATGCTGGAACTGGCGCGTGAATCGCTGCTGGACATCACCCAGGCCGAGCCTTACGCGCCCATCTACGTGCGCCTGGCCTACACCAGCGTGGCCGCCGCCGCCTGAGCGGCGCCGCGGCCGCGCCGACCGTTACCGGAGACACCTCTTGAAAGTCGTCCACACGATTCAGGAATTGCGCGACCACCTGCGCGGTCAGAACCGCGTGTCGTTCGTGCCCACCATGGGCAACCTGCACGAAGGCCACCTGGCGCTGATGAAACTGGCGCGTCAGCATGGCGACCCGGTGGTCGCCAGCATTTTCGTCAACCGGTTGCAGTTCGGCCCCAACGAAGATTTCGACCGCTATCCGCGTACCTTGCGCGACGACATCGGCAAGCTCGAAGACGCCCGCGACGTCTATGTGCTGTTCGCGCCCGACGAGCGCGAGATGTACCCCGAGCCGCAGAACTACCGTGTACAGCCGCCCGACGACCTGGGCGACATCCTGGAAGGCGAATTCCGCCCGGGCTTCTTCGGCGGTGTCAGCACGGTAGTGCTGAAACTGCTGTCGTGCGTGCAGCCACGCGTGGCGGTGTTTGGCAAGAAAGACTATCAACAACTGATGATCGTGCGCAATATGTGCCGCCAGTTCCAGCTTCCGGTAGAGATCATTGCGCATGAAACCGTGCGTGCCGACGATGGCCTGGCCCTGTCATCGCGCAACCGCTTTCTGTCGCCGGCCGAGCGGGCCGAAGCCCCGGCGCTGTACCAGGCGCTGCATTCCCTACGCCAGCGCGTGGCGGCTGGCGAACACGATCTGCCCGCCATCGAACGTGATGCCATGCAGGCCCTGGCCGCGCGGGGCTGGCAGGTCGATTATCTGGCGGTGCGCCGCCAGCGCGATCTGCAGTTTCCGCAACCGGCCGAGGTCGCCGCCGGCGAGCCCCTGGTTGCCCTGGCGGCCGCCAAGCTGGGCGCGACCCGTCTGATCGACAATCTGGAACTGTAGGCAGTGGATGCGCGGCGATACCGCGCGAAACAATCCTGTCAGCTTTGACAGCTTCATGGCACGGCACGGCGCTGGCAGACTGCACTGCAATCCTACAATGCAAGAGAGCCGTCCATGCAGGAGTTCCACCCGCCGCCTGGCGCTGCCGCCATTGGCCGGCTTACTCCGCGCGAGCGCCAGATCGTGTCTTACCTGGCCGCCGGCCAGCCCAACAAGGTCGTGGCCATCGAGCTAGGTATTTCGCTGCGCACCGCCGAAGCGCACCGCGCCCGCATTTTCCGCAAACTGGGCGTGCGCAACGCCCTGGAACTGGCATGCCGCCTGTGCCGCCATAGGGAACATCCAGTCAGACCCTGATGCTGGCATGGCGGCAGCGGCCGCCAGCCCGGGCCAGCACGCGAGCCGTAGGCAAGCGCCTAGTGCGCTACAGCCGCTGCGGGCGCAGCGGCCACCGGTTTGGCCGTGGCGGCCAGTACGCCGGGCTTCTGTGTGTCCAGGCCAAAACTGCCGCCGCCAAAAGGGCCACCACCGTCCAGCGGCAGTTCGCCCAGCGCGGCCGCGGTGGCCCATACGCCGTTGTTGCGCGCCAGTACCTGGTAGGTTTGCAGCTGGCCGGCGCTGCGGGCCACCACATACAGGGTGCCGTGCAGGAAGCGCATGGCCGGCAGCGAGGCGGCGTGGGCCTCGAGCTTGGTCGCCTGGCCGTTTTCTACCAGCCACAAGGGGCCGCCCGTACGTTCCAGCACCGACACGACGACTTCGCCATTCTGGTCCGCACCGATGGCGGGCTTGCCGATGTATTCAATACCCAGGTCGGTGGCCGCGCCCCAGCGCAGCGTGGGCAAGGCGGCATCGACCGGTGCAATGGCGCTTTCCTGCACGATGC
>DASPIV010000572.1:0-3230 GCA_035628955.1 Bordetella sp. | reverse complement strand
GGCTCTTACACCCTGGTCAGCCGGGTCGAAGACACCGATGGCAATGTGCAGGTCGAGAATCGGGTCGAGAATGTGCGCGGCTACCTGAACTCCAGCTGGCGCGACCATGCGCTGACAATCAACGTGTCCTGAGCATGGCAGTATCGATGCAGCACCCTGTCGCGCAATTCCCCGACGTCTGCCGCCGCATACGCGGCTGGCGGTTTTTCCTGCCCGCGCTGGCGGCTGGCCTGGCGGGCCTGTATGCCGCCTGTGCCGGCGCGGCCGAGCCCGCCAACGCCGAAGCCGGCCGCGTGCTCTTTACCAAAGACACCACGCCCGCCTGTGCCGTCTGCCATACATTGGCCGACGCGGGCGCGGCGGGCACCATCGGCCCCAACCTCGATGAACTGAAGCCCGATGCCAACCGCGTCGCCCAGGCGGTGCGCAACGGCATAGGCGTCATGCCCGCCTTCGAATCGCTCAGCGACGCGGATGTGGAAGTGCTGGCGCAGTACGTTTCCAGCGCCACGGGCGCGGCACAGTAGGCAGGCGGCGGGCGGTTTCAGTCCTGGGGCAGCATTTGCGGGTTCCAGGCAACTTCCCATACGTGCCCGTCGGGGTCCTGGAAATAACCCGCGTAGCCGCCCCAGAAGGTGTCGGCCGCGGGCTTCGCCACAATGGCACCGCCGGCCTGCGCCTGGTCCATGACGCGGTCGACCTCGGCCTTGTCGGCCACGTTGTGCGCCAATGAGAATTCCGTTGCGCTGCGTGGCCCCACTGGCAAGCCGCTGTCATGCGACAGGCTGGCGCGCGGCCACAGCGCCAGCTTCAGGCCCGGCTGCAAGTCGAAAAAAGCCACGGCGCCGTGCTCGAATTCCTGGCCCGTGATGCCCTGCGTAGGCAGGCCCAGGCCGTCGCGGTAAAACTGCACGGCGCGGTCCAGATCGTCCACGCCCAGCGTGATCAGGGTAATGCGGGGTTTCATGCGGATCTCCTGTTTCACTCGGATGAGGCCAGCGCGGCAGCGGCACGCTCGGCTACTTGCAGGGTTGCGGCGCCATCGCCACCATCTTGCCGCATCCACAGTGCCGACAGGCCTGACCACGCCAGTATCCATTGCAACAGGCGGCGGCGTTCCAGCCCTGCTTCACCGGCCACGATATCCAGGCGTTGTTCAAAGCGGCCTGGCGCCAGCGCGGCCTCGGGGGCCGGGTTGCAGAACAGATTGGCGTAGTCGAAGCCACGTTCGCCGTACAGGCGCTTGGGGTCGATGGCCAGCCAGCCGCGTGCGCCGAAGTCCAGCACATTGCCATGATGGATATCGCCATGCAGCACGCCAACCTGCCGTGGCGCCGCCAGCAGATCGCGGGCCGTCCGGGCGCACTGGCCCAGCAGGCCGCCTTGCCCCGCAGCCGCTGGCCACAGGTCGCGAAACCAGTCGTCCAGTGCGACCAGGTCCGGCAAAGGCTGGGGCCGCGGCGCATGCAGGCGCGCGGCTGTGGCGCACAAGATGCGGGTGGCCCGCGCGTCGTCGCCCTGGCGGACCAAATCGGCCAGCGATAGCGGCCCTTGTGCACGCTCGAGCAGCAGCGCATCGCAATCGTGCGCCAGCACCCGTGCCGCGCCGTCGCCGTTCCACCACACCATCAGTTGGCCGCCATGGCGCTCTTCATCCAGGCGGGCCACCTTCAGCATCGCCGCCACGCCGGCCTGGCGCACAGGCAGCAAATCGCTGCTGGGCGTAGCCATCGGCTCGCCGTCGGGCACCAGGTGCCAATCGCGCAGATACGGGTCGAATACTCTCATTGCGAACCCCTGGGTAGACAGGCGGAAATGCCACCCTGTCGACACGGTAGTAACATCAAGCGGCATCCTTTCCTAGCCGGAGTCCCACCCTTGAAATACCGCAAACTTGGCCGCACCGACACGGACGTCAGCCTGATCGGCCTGGGCAGCATGACCTGGGGCGAGCAGAATACCGAAGCCGACGCCCACCAGCAACTCGACTACGCGCTGTCGCGCGGCGTCAATCTGGTAGATACCGCGGAAATGTACCCGGTACCGCCCAAGCCCGACACGCAAGGCCGTACCGAAACCTGCATCGGCACCTGGCTTGCCAAGACCAAGCGGCGCCATGACATCGTGCTGGCCAGCAAGGCCGCCGGCCCGGTGCGCGACGCCAAGCGCCCCGGCCACATCCGCGACGGCAAGACTTTTCTCGACCGCAAGAACCTGACTGCAGCGCTGGATGCCAGCCTGAAGCGGCTGCAAACCGATTACCTGGACCTGTACCAGTTGCATTGGCCGGACCGCACCACCGCCACCTTCGGCCGCGCCTATCCATGGAAAGACGACGAGTACACCGTACCCGTGCAGGAAACCCTGGAAGTGCTGCAAGACTTCGTGCGCGCAGGCAAGGTGCGCCACATCGGCGTGTCCAACGAAACCCCCTGGGGCGTGGCGCAATTCATCAAGCATGCCGAATCCCAGGGCCTGCCCCGCATCGTTTCGATCCAGAATCCCTACAACCTGCTCAACCGCACTTACGAAAACGGCCTGTCCGAATTCAGCCACCGCGAGCAGGTCGGCTTGCTGGCCTATTCTCCGCTGGCCATGGGGGTGCTGGCCGGCAAGTATCTGGATGGCGCCCGGCCCGAAGGCGCGCGCCTGACGCTGTACACGCGCTT
This sequence comes from Bordetella sp., assembly GCA_035628955.1. Classification (GTDB taxonomy): domain Bacteria; phylum Pseudomonadota; class Gammaproteobacteria; order Burkholderiales; family Burkholderiaceae_B; genus Bordetella_A. The sequence continues at coordinate 561 of DASPIV010000572.1, read as the reverse complement.
TACCCGCTATAGCAACGAACGGACCGAGGCGGCCACGCGGCAGTACGTGCAATTGGCGCGCGACCACGGATTGTCGCCCACTCACCTGGCGCTGGCCTGGGTCAACCAGCAGCCTTCGGTGACCAGCAACCTGATCGGCGCCACCACCCTGAAACAGCTCAAGGAAAATATCGACAGTGTCGACGTGACCTTGCCGCCGGCCTTGCTGGAACAGATCGACCGCATCCACGACCAGAACCCCAACCCGGCGCCCTAGCCTGTCAAGCACGGGCACCCGGCTGGTATCGCCCTGCCTGGCCATGATGGCCAGGCAGGTCTGGCGCACCAAGGGATGGCCAATCAAGGGTTGGCGCATCAAGGGGTGGCGCATCAAGGGGTGGCGCACCAGGGATTGGCGTGCTAGGCGCCAGCTTCCACCCATTCGCAATACGGGTGTTTCGCGCAACTGGCCAGATGCCTTAGCTTGGCCACCGACGTCTGTCCGCAACCCGGAATCGACAACAGTTCGATACTATCAGCCCGCAAAAGCTGGTCGGGGGTCGTGATGCTTCGGCTTTGCAG
>DASPIV010000571.1:0-11115 GCA_035628955.1 Bordetella sp. | reverse complement strand
TGGATTCCTGACGCAAGACGGCAGGCCGCCCGGGCAGATCGCCGCCGAAGGCCGTGCGCAGTTGATGCGGTATGGCACGGTGCGGTGGCTGGACGGCTACGTGACCCAGGCGCAGCCTCTGGACGATGGGTTCCGGGTAACGCTGCGGCAGGGGCTCACGCATACGGCGCGGCGCATCATCCTGGCGGCGGGCGTGCAGGATGAACTGCCGGTCCTGCCCGGCCTGGCGCAGCGCTGGGGCAGGCACGTGTTCCATTGCCCCTATTGCCACGGCTATGAATTGCAGCAGGGGCGCATCGGCGTACTGGCGGTATCCGCGATGTCGCTGCACCAGGCATTGATGTTGCCCGACTGGGGCGCCACCACGCTGTTCCTGAACGGCGCGTTCGAGCCGGATGCCGAGCAACAGGCACACTTGCAGGCGCGCGGGGTGCAAGTACAGGCCGGGAAGGTCGAACGCCTGGACGGCGACACGATCGATGTGGTCATGCAGGATGGCCGCCGCTTCGCGCTGGACGGCCTGTTCGTCGCCACCCGCGTACAGCCGGGCCCGTTGGCGGCGCAACTGGGCTGCGCACTGGAAGAAGGGCCGCTGGGTGCCTACGTGAAAACGGACCCGATCAAGTCGACCACTGTGCCGGGCGTATACGCGTGCGGCGACCTGGGTCGTGCGGCGGGCTCGGTGGCGCTGGCCGTGGGCGATGGCGCCATGGCGGGCGCGGCGGCGCATCGTACGTTGATGTTCGGGCTTTGATGCGGCACGGGCGCCGGTACAGAAATGCCCGGCCGCTACAGGCCGGACACCAGCTTGACCGCCCACCCCGACGCATACAGCCCTGCGCCGAACACCGTGTGTGTCAGCAGGCTGCGCAGGCGCGCGGTGTTCGGCCGCGGCGTGCGAGAAGCCGCGATGCCGGCGCCCAGGCCGGGTTGCAAGATGAAGAAGGGCGCCACGATCGTGGCGATGCCCAGCAGCAGGGCAGGTGCCAGCGTGGGGTGTTGCAGCCACGCCGGGCCGGCCAGGGCGAGCAGGATGGCCGCGAAAGCGATGCCAGTCAGGTAATGGAACAGCCAGCCCCAGGCGCGTTCGCCACGCACGGGCGCGGCCTGCCCGATGGCGTCGTGCGCGAAGCGGCCGCGCGGCAGGTGCCCCAGCCAACGGCCCACCAGGGCGTAGTCCAGCGAGGCAATGCCGAACACGCGTTTATTGAAAATCGCCCATAGATCCATGGCCAGGGTCGCGCCGGCGCCAACCAGAATGGCATCCCGCAAGAGGAAAGTATGCATGATCTAATATTCAATTTATTTATTGAATATTAGATTGATGCTATGCTTTCGTCAATGTCTTCTGATACGGTTTTATCTTCTCAGCGCTTCGACGGCCTGGCGGAAATCGCCAAGACCCTGGGGCATGCGCATCGTCTGGCCCTGCTCGAGCATGTCGGCCAGGGCGAGCGTCCGGTCGAGCGCCTGGCGGAATTGACCGGCTTGTCGGTGGCCAATGCGTCACAGCATTTGCAGCAGTTGCGCCGTACGGGGCTGGTACTGGCCCGCCGCGACGGCAAGCGGGTGCTGTATCGGCTGGGCGATGGCCCGGTTGCCGATATGCTGGCGGCCTTGCACGATTTCGCCGCGTACCAGCATGCCCAGATGCGGGCCGTGGCGGCCGACAGCGTTCACCGCCCCGAGCAGCTTGAAGGCGTTTCCATCCCGGACCTGTTGGGGCGCATGGCCGATGGCAATGTGGTGTTGCTGGACGTGCGGCCGCCCGACGAATATGCATTGGGCCATTTGCCGGGCGCCATCAATATCCCCACCGAAGAACTGGCGCGGCGCGTGGCTGAACTGCCACCGGCGCTGGACATCGTTGCCTATTGCCGGGGCCCGTATTGCGTGCTGTCTACGGATGCGGTGGCCGCCTTGCGGGCCCAGGGTTTCCGCGCCGACCGGCTGGGGGCGGGGTTTCCGCAATGGAAAGCGGCCGGGCTGCAGGTCGAGCAGGCCGCGCCGCGCTAGGGCGGCCCGTGGCCGGCGCGCTGCCGGCTATGCGAAGGCGCCGGGGCGCACGTACCGGTATTGAATCGCCACCGCCACCCCCAGGGCCACCAGCAACAGGCCGCAGGCGGCCAGCACATTGGTGTGCAAGCCATAGCGGTCGACGACATTGCCGCCCATGAACGAGCCGGCCGCGATGGCGGAATTGAAGGCGGTCACGGACCAGGCCGTGGCGGGCTCCAGGGCCTTGGGCGCGGCTTTCATGGTCCAGGTCATGACCGATACCGATACGCCGCCATAGGCCAGGCCCCACAGCACCAGCACCAGTGCGCCGGCCCAGGCTCCGCCCGAGGCCCAGAACAACAGCAGTAGTGTAGTTGCGAGGCCCGCCGCGATCACGATCAGGGTCCAGCCGGCGCGCCGGGCGGCATTGATCCCGGCGATGAAGTTGCCCACGATGCCGGCGGTGCCGTAGGCGAACAGCACTGCGCCGATCCACTCGGGATGGAAACCCGAGACGGACAGCAGCCACGGGCGCACGAAAGTGAACGCCATGAAATGACCCGCCACCAACAGCATTGTCATGATCAGCCCTAGCCGCAGTCCCTGGTTGGACAGGGCGTCGCGCAGCGCTCGAACCGATACCGACTGGCCGACGGGCAGCGGCGGCATGGACCACAGATGCAGCCCCAGGACCACCGCCGCCAGCATGGCCATGCTGCCGAACGCCATGCGCCAGCCGGCCAGGTCGCCGATCAGCGCACCCAGGGGCACGCCCAGCACCGAGGCGGCCGCCACGCCGCCGAAAATAATGGACGTGGCCAGGCCCACCGAGGCGGCGGGCACCAGCCGCACCGCCAAAGTACCGGCAATGGCCCAGATGCCCCCCATGCACAAGCCCACCAGGACGCGCGAGGCCAGCAGCCAGCCCATGCTGGGCGCCAGGGCGCTGGCCAGATTGGCGGCGATGAGCAGCACAAAAAGCGCCGACAAGATGTGGCGCCGGTCGATGTTGCCGGCGGCAACCACCACCAGGGGGGCGAACAGGGCCGCCAGCAAGGCGGGAACCGTCAACAATAGCCCGGCAGTGCCGGTAGAGGCGCCCACGGTGTCGGCGATAGAGGTCAACAGGCCGACCGGCAGCATTTCGGTCGTGACAATGGCGAAAGTGGCAAGCCCGCCGCATGCGACCGCCATCCAGGGGTGGGGTGTGCGGGGCGGCTGGCCGGTGGGGCGGAAACGCGGATGGCTGGAATCTGTCATGGCGGTGCCGATATGGCGGATGACCTGCGTGGCAAGAGTGAGGCATAATAAAAACATACGCAGCGTATGTCAATTTACATACGCGATGTATGTAAAGGACTCACCATGCCCCGCCGCACCCGTGCCGAAATGATTGCAGAAACCCGCGCCAAGCTGGTGGCCGCCGCGCGGGTCGCCTTTGGCGCGCAGGGTTATGCCCAGACCTCGATGGACGATTTCACGGCTTCGGTCGGCCTGACCCGTGGGGCGCTGTATCACCATTTTGGCGACAAGCCGGGCTTGCTGGCCGCGGTGGTGGAGCAGATCGACGAGGAAACCGATGCGCGGCTGCAGGCCGTATCCGATGCCGCGCCGGATACCTGGCAAGGATTCCGGAACCGCTGCCGGGCCTATCTGCAAATGGCGCAAGAGCCCGAAATGCGGCGCATTGTGCTGCAGGATGCGCGCGCGGTGCTGGGCGGGGCCTCGGCGGTGTCGCAGCAATTCTGCGTGGTGTCGATGGCCGACTTGCTGGATACGCTGATGCAGAAAGGAGTGATCAGGCGCGCCGAACCGCAGGCACTGGCCCGCCTGATTTATGGTGCGCTGGCCGAAGGCGCGTTCTGGGTCGCGGAATCGGAAGGCGATGGCGATGGTGATGGCCAGCGCCTTGGCCAGGCCCAGGCAGCGCTGGACGTGCTGCTGGACGCACTGCCTGTTGCCTGACGGCTCAACCTTCCGGGCGCCGCGTGGCCCGGGTGGCTTCATATTCGGCGAACGGGCGCAACTGGTCGGCCAGTGCCTTGGCGAAAGCCGGGCGCGCTTCGCAACGTTCGCGGTAAGCCTGCAGTGCGGGCCGATCGGCAACCAGCGTGGTGTCGCGCAGTATGCGCAGCACAGTGGTCATCATCAGGTCGCCCACTGTAAAGCGGTCTTCCAGATAGTCGCGCGGGCCCAGCCAGGCCGCCAGGTCGTCCAGCCGCTTGCATACGGCCTGCTGCGCGGTGGGGCGGGCGGGGGCGGCCCAGGGCTGGTCGGCGTGGAACAGATCCAGCATGGCCAGTTGCATGATGGGCGGCTCGAGTGTGTTCAGGGCCGCCAGAGTCCAGGCCCGGGCACGGGCGCGGCCCGGCGCGTCGGGCGGTAGCAGGGCCGTGTTGCGTTCGGCGATCTCGAGCACGATGGCACCGGACTCGAACAGGCGGAGTTCGCCTTCTTCGATGGCCGGCACTTGCCCGAACGGCTGCAGCGCGCGGTATTCGGGACTGGCCTGGTCTTTCGTGCCGATCAGGCGTTCGCGATACGGTATGCCCGCTTCTTCCAGCGCCCAGCGTACGCGCAGGTCGCGCACCTGGCCCTGGGCGAAAGGCGGCACCCAGCGGAACGCGGTCAATGTGATCATGTATTGTGCTCCGGTTCAGGCGGCGAAATGCCGCACCAGTTTGTCCAGCGCACCGCCCCAGCCTTCTTCGTGGCCTTGCCGCGTGGCTTCGTCTTGCAGGCCGGCGTGCGTGAAAGTGAGTTCCGTGCCCGCGTCTACGGCGCGCAGCGCGATCTCGACGCGCGACTCGCCGCTGTCTTCATCGCCTGACCAGCGCCAGCTCATTTCCAGGTGATGAGGCGGGTCGACGCGCAAGTACTCGCCACTGCTTTCGTGTTCGCTGCCATCGAGCATGCGAAAGCGTACCCGGAAACGCCCGCCGACCCTGACATCGGTTTCGGCGACCAGGACCGGGCCGTCGTCCGGGCCCCACCAGCACGCGATGCCATCTGGCGTGGTAAGGGCATCGAATACCGTGGTTGGCTGGGCATTGATGCGTCGTATCAAGGTAAGGCTGGTCATGGTTTGGGTCTCCGTTGCGCTTCCCGGCCTTCGGCGTAGGCCGCCAGGCGATCGAGGCTGTGGGTCCAGAAGTGTTCGTAGCGGCGCAGCCAATCCATCGCGGCCTGCATGGGGGCGGGCGACAAGCGGACCGTGACCGTGCGCCCGGCCTTGCTGCGCACGATCAGGCCTGCGTCGTCGAGCACGTCCAGGTGCTTCATGACGGCGGGCAGTTTGATGGAAAAAGGTTGCGCCAACTGGCTGACGGTGGCGCTGCCTTCGTGTTCCAGGCGTGCCAGGATGGCCCGGCGCGTGGGGTCGCCCAACGCCGCGAACGTCTGGTCGAGGGATTCTTTATAGTTCACCATGTGGCGAAGTATCTACCCGGGACCCCGGCCATGTCAACCCCATGGGAACATGTCGGCCGGCGGAGTGTCGCGCGGTACCATTGCATCCAGATTCGGCCGGCGCCATGCCGGCAGGCGGTATCGGGAGGCAGGGGAAATCGTCGTGCGCATGGCCGATAAGCAGGACCAGAGCGGGCAGGGCGGGCGCTGGAAGCGCGGGGCATATTGGGCGCTGGGCATGCTGATGCTGGCGCTGGCGATCGTGGGCGCGGTCTTGCCGGTGATGCCGACGACCATTTTCGTGATCCTGGCCGCGGCATGCTTCGGCCGCGCATCGCCACGCTGGGAGGCCTATCTGCTGCGGCACCCGCGCTTCGGTCCGTCGCTGGTGGCCTGGCGGGAACAAGGCGCTATCTCGGCGCGCGGCAAAGCGTACGCGGTGGCCGGCATCTCGCTGGGCCTGGTGGTGTTCTGGCACACCACGCAGCCCGTGCTGTGGCTGGGTCTGCTGGTCAGCGCGTTCATGGTGGGCTGCGCCATCTGGGTGCTCAGCCGCCCCAGGCCGCGGCTGGATTGAGCTGGGTTCGTGCCTGGCGCGGGCGCGGGATGCCGCCCGATCGGTCAAGCCGCGCCTTCAACGTAGCGCAAGCCGATCAAGCCCGCAGCCGTCAATGCCAGGAACAGCAGCCGCTGCCAGTGCGCACTTTCGCCGAAGGCAACAATGCCGATGATCACCAGGCCTACGGCACCCAGGCCGGTCCAGATGGCATAGGCCGTGCCCACCGGGAGTACTTGCAGAGCCTTGGCCAATAAATAGATGCTGCCCAGGCCGGCCACGATGGCGAGCGCGCTGGGCAGGGGACGGGTCCAGCCCTGGTTCAGTTTCAGGCCCAGGCCCATCACGATTTCCAGCGCGGCGGCGGCCAATAGATAGGTCCAGGCCATGTCAGGCCTCTACCGGGCCTGGACGCGATGCGGCCAGCGCTTGCTGCACGGCGGGCCGGGACGCGATCTGTTCCAGCCAGCGCCGCAGCCGCGCGTAGGGCGACAGGTCCAGTTGCAGTTCGGCATGGGTGTTCAGCCACGGAAAGGCGGCGATATCGGCAATGGAATAGTCGTCCAGCGCCAGATAGGCCGACTCGGCCAGGCGTCGGTCGACCACACCGCACAGGCGCAGCGCTTCTTTGGTGTAGCGCTCGATGGCTTCGCGGTTCTGGTGCGGCGATGCATGCAGGAACCACCACAGCTGGCCCAGCATGGGGCCTAGGCCGCCGACCTGGAAGTGCAGCCATTGCTGCACTTGCCATTGTCCGCTGGGCGTGGCGGGATGCAGATGCCCATGGCGTGCCGATAGATAGCTGAGGATGGCGCCGGACTCGAATACCGTGACGCGGTGGGCATGATCGACGATGGCGGGAATTTTGCCATTGGGGTTGATGGCCAGGTAATCGGGGCGGTGCTGGTCGCCGCGGTTCAGGTCCAGGACGACCTGCCGGTGCGGCACGTTCGCCTCGTGCAGATAGATAGCGACCTTCTGGCCGTTGGGGGTATTGGCAGTGTAGAAGGTGAGGGGATGTCCGGCGGCCATGTCAGCTCCTTATGAATTGCAATTGCAATTATTGTAATTGCAACTATATCGCCGGTGCATAGATCACGCAAGAGGATGCCGGTGGGGAAGCGATGCCCGGTCCCCGTGGGGCATCGGGCGCCCGCCGGCCAGCTTGCCTACGCTGCGGTCTGGCCGGACTGCTGGGCGGCCTGCGCGGCTCGGTCCAGGGCAGTAGCGAAGCGGACTTGCTCGCCGGCGTTGAAGCGCGCCAGGAACAGGTCGGCCACGGCCGCCTGGTAGACCTTCCACATTTTCTTGCGCAGCGCCCGGCCTGCGCGGGTGATGGCGACGTACGCGGCGCGGCCGTCTTGGGGGGAACGGGCACGCGTGACCAGGCCTTCTTGTTCCAGCCGGTCGACCAGGCGCGTCAGGCTGTAGCGTTCGATGGCCAGCACATCGGCGAGTTCGTGCATGCGGCGCGTGCCGGCCGGCGCGCTTTCCAGGCCCCACAGCGCGTCGTACCAGGCATATGCCGGCAGCCCGGCTTCGGCCAGGCGCCGTTCGATTTCGCGGATCACCAGGCGGTGGGCACGGACGAACGAAAACCAGAGGTCAGGGGCTTCAGGGGACATGGCGGACTTTCCTTGTGGACGCTTCTGTGCCGCAAGAGGGTAGCAAACATACGGGCGGACGGCATCTACCTGCTGCGCCGGCCGCCATCGGCTCCGCTATGCTGTAGGGGCGTGCAACGACGGAGAATCATTGTGTATCGCCTGGTTTGTTTGAGCCCGCTGTTGGCGGTTATTGCCATCGCGGGATGCGGCATGTCGCGCGAGACCGCCGCGCCGGGCGCTGGCCCGGCCACGTCGCCGCCCGCGGCGGTATACACCGACAGCTTGTACGGATTCCGCATGCGGATACCGGCGGGCGTGACGCCGCGGCCGGATTTTTCCAGCAGCTACCTGGCCTCGGCGCAATGGAAAGCCTACGCCGGCCCGGACAGCCAGGGTGTGCCACGCCTGGCCCTGGCCTTGCCGGGATCGAACCAGATCACCTCGGCCGAGCTGCGCATCGGCGTCAGCGACGCCGCCCCGCAAGTAAAACGCTGCGCGCAGCCGCCTGAGGGCATGGCGGAGCAGGTCGAACAAGTGTCCATCAATGGCATCGGCTACACGCGGTTTCGCGCCCAGGATGCGGCCATGAATCATTACCTGGTGGTCGATGCGTACCGCAGCGTGCATGCCGGCCGCTGCTATGCGCTGGACCTGATGGTGTATGGCGTGAATCCGCAGGTATACAGCCCGCCGGCGACACCGCCGTTTTCGCAAGACCAGGCCTTGCGGCAACTGCGCGCCTGGCTCGATGGTTTCGCGTTCGTGCGCTAAAAGCGCCGCCGCGGCGGGGCCGGCGCCACGGACGGGCTAATTATCGGCCGCCGGAATTTCCAGGCCGCGCTTGACGGCGGGACGCGCAACAAATGCGTCCAGCGCACGCAGTACGCTGGGATAGTCGGCTATGCCGACCAGATCGCCGGCTGCGTAGAAGCCGATAAGGTTGCGCACCCATGGAAAGGTGGCGATATCGACAATGCTGTAGTTGTCGCCCATGATCCAGGGCCGGTCGACTAGCCGGCCTTCCAGCACCTTCAGCAGGCGTTTCGATTCGGCGACATAGCGGTCGCGCGGGCGCTTGTCTTCGTAGTCTTTGCCGGCGAAGCGATGAAAGAAGCCCAACTGGCCGAAGATGGGGCCGATGCCCGCCATCTGGAACATCAACCATTGCAGCGCCTGGTAGCGGCCCGCCGCGTCCTGCGCAATGAACTGGCCGCTTTTGTCGGCCAGGTACATCAGGATGGCGCCCGATTCGGACAAGGCCAGGGGTTCGCCATTGGGGCCTTGCGGATCCAGAATGGCCGGTATCTTGTTATTGGGATTCAGCGACAGGAATTCCGTCGATAGCTGGTCGTGGGTGTCGAATGACACGCGGTGCGCTTCGTAGGGCAGGCCCGCTTCTTCGAGCATGATCGATACCTTGACCCCGTTGGGCGTAGGCAGGGAATACAGCTGGATGCGGTCCGGGTGGCGTGCCGGCCATTTATGCGTGATGGGAAAGACATCGAGATCAGCCATTGCGGTCCTTGGTTATGCGACTGGGACCTGCTTATCGTAGCTGATGGCGCGAGCGCATGCCGGCCGCGCGGGTGCGCGCCGCCGGCATGCGCTGCACTGCGGCTTAGCGGCTGCCGCCGGTGGCGGGATATTGCGGACCCGGGGTGTTGCTGTTGTTGTCGGGCATACCGGCAGGGGGAGGGGGGGGCGTCGTGCTTTGCGTCTGCGAGCGGTCGTAGGTGGAGTCGCTATCGTGATGGCGATGGCCACTGCAGCCCGCTAGGGCAAGGCTGACGGCAACAACGGGCAGGGCGAGCATGCTGAGCTTCATAACAACCTCCTGTGAGTAGGGCAAGACCCTCCAGCACGTGGCGTGCCTGGACGGCCGCGGCGCCCAAGGCAGCGGGCCGCCGCAGGGTAGTTATTGCCAGCGTTGTAATTTTTGTGCCTGCCCGCGCCTGTCGCGCCGCATGCCGCCGGCTGGCGCCTTGGCATGCCGCTTGCGCCACACCGGGCTGCGCGGCGCGGTGGCCGCAAGGCGAGGACGGACATGAAAGCACTCTGTTGGCACGGCAAACAAGACATCCGCTATGACACGGCGCCCGATCCGGTGATCGAGCATCCGCGGGACGCCATCATCCGTACGTCGGCCTGCGCCATCTGCGGGTCGGACCTGCATTTGTTCGATGGTTTCATGCCGGGCATGAAGCATGGCGACATCATGGGTCACGAATTCATGGGCGAAGTGGTCGAGGTCGGGAGCGAGACCCGCTCGCTGCGGGTAGGCGAGCGGGTGGTCGTGCCTTTCACCATTGCCTGCGGTGAATGCGACCAATGCCGCGTGGGCAATTTCTCGGTATGCGAGCGCAGCAACCGCAATGCCGAACAAGCCTCGAAGCTGTTCGGCCACACCACGGCCGGACTGTTCGGCTACACCCACCTGACCGGCGGCTACGCCGGCGGGCAGGCCGAGTATGTGCGCGTGCCGTTTGCCGACACCACGCACATCAAAGTGCCTGACCAGCTCAGCGATGAACAGGTGCTGTTCCTGGGCGATATCGTGCCCACGGGCTGGCAGGCTGCCCGGCAATGCGATATTGAACCCACTGACACAGTGGCGGTATGGGGGGCGGGGCCCGTGGGCCAGATGGCGGTGCGCAGCGCGTTGCTGCAAGGGGCCCGGCAGGTCGTCTGCATCGACCGCGTGCCCGAACGCCTGCGCATGGCGCGCGAGGCGGGTGCCGAAGTCATCGATTTCGAACAACAGAGCGTGCTGGACATGCTGGGCGACCTGACCCACGGCAAAGGGCCCGAGAAATGCATCGATGCGGTCGGGATGGAGTCGCATGCCACGCGGTCGCTCGACGCACTGTATGACCGCGCCAAGCAGGCGATAGGCGTCGAAACCGATCGCCCGCACGTGCTGCGGGAAATGATCTATGTGTGCCGCCCGGCCGGCGTGCTGTCCGTACCGGGTGTCTATGGCGGACTGATCGACAAGATCCCGTTCGGGGCGTCAATGAACAAGGGGTTGACCTGGCGTATGGGGCAAACGCACGTGCGGCGCTGGACTGACGAACTGCTCGATATCATCGTGCGCGGCCAATTGGACCCGTCCTTTGTCATTACCCATACCGCAAGCCTGGCCCAGGGCCCTGACTTGTATCGCACCTTCCGGGACAAAGCGGAAGGCTGCATCAAGGTCGTGCTCAAGCCCTGAGGTCGCTCGCCATGAGCCGCACCCCGGCCGATATCGACCCCGACCAGCAGCCGGAGCGCCTGCAGGACTGCCGCCGCTGCGGGCTGTGGCGCGATGCCACCCAGGCCGTGGCAGGCCAGGGCCGGAAGTCGGCGCAGATCATGCTGGTGGGCGAGCAACCCGGCGACAAGGAAGACCTGGCCGGCCAGCCCTTCGTGGGCCCCGCGGGCGCCTTGCTGGATCGGGCCCTGCGCGAGGCCGGGGTGGAGCGCAAGGCGGTGTATGTGACGAACGCCGTCAAGCATTTCAAGTGGCAGGCGCGCGGCAAGCGGCGCATGCACAAGACGCCGGCA
>DASPIV010000570.1:0-9472 GCA_035628955.1 Bordetella sp. | reverse complement strand
GACCGATGCGCCGACCAGCATGTTGCAGATCATGGCGGCCATCATCACGACCGCGATGGCCAGCGAATGGGATATGCCCACGCGAACAGGGCAGCGACCACACTGCCGCACAGGCCGACCAACAACGTGACCAGCATTTCGCGCTTGACCAGCTGCCACAGGTTGCGGCCGGTGATGCGGCCCATCGCCAGCGCCCGGATGATCATGGTCATGGTCTGGTTGCCCGAGTTGCCGCCGATGCCGGCCACGATGGACATCAGGAACGCCAGGATCACGATGTGGCTGACGGTATCTTCGAAACGCGAGGCCACGAACGACGCGGTGGCCGCGGTGCAAAGATTGAACAGCAGCCAAGGCGCGCGGTTGCGCAGCGCCATGGCCACGGGGGCGAAGATGTCTTCTTCTTGCAGACCCGCACGTGACAGGGCCTGTTCTTGCGAGTCTTCACGCATGACGTCGACCACGTCGGCGATGGTGACCCGGCCGATCAGGCGGCCCTGGTCGTCCATGACGGGCGCCGAGACCAGATCGTAGCGCTCGAATGCGCCGGCAGCATCGGCGTCGGAATCCAGCGGATTGAGCGTCAGGAAGTCGGTGCTCATGACGGCCAGCACCTCGGTTTCGGGTTCGCTGACCAGCAGTTTCGATAACGGCAGCACACCTTGCAGCTTGTCTTGCCGGTCGACCACGAACACCTGGTCGGTGTGATTGGGCAGTTCATGCAGGCGGCGCAGGTAGCGCAAGACGACTTCCAGCGTGACGTCTTCGCGCACACGCACCATTTCGAAGTCCATGATGGCGCCCACGCTGTCTTCGGGGTAGCCCATGGCTTCGAGCAGTTGCGCACGCTCTTCTTCGGTGAGGCCTTTCTGGACTTCGGCCACCACGTCGGGTGGCAGGTCGGGCGCCAGGTCGGCCAGCTCGTCGGCATCCATGTTGCCGGTAGCGGCCACCAGGTCCTGGCGATCCATCGCTTCGATGAGCGATTCGCGGACCCAGTCTTCGACTTCGAGCAGCACGTCGGCATCGTGCTCGGGACTGACCAGCCGCCAGACGTTCTGGCGTTCGTCTTTGGGCAGCGACTCGAGGATGAAAGCGATGTCGGCGGGATGCAGGGCATCGACCAGCGCCTTGAGCTCGGCCTCATGCTGGCGGTGCACCAGGTTTTCGACCAGCGTAGCCTTGCTGTCGCCTTGCTCTTGCCGGTGGACCAGGTCTTCGACCAGTTGCTGGCGGCGCAGTCGTTCCTGGACTTCGGCCAGCGCGTGCTGGGCGTCTTCCGGATCTAGCCGACGTGGCGTCGCGGGCGGCTTGGTCGCGGCGGCGGGCTGCTGCGTCATACGTGAAACGGCTTAAAGAGTGGGCAGGGGGCGGCTGCGCCGGGCCTCGTCGGTGGCGACGTAGGTCAGGGTGGCCTCGGTAACCTTGACGATTTCCGCATCGAGGCGATGGCGTTCGGCATAGACCTCGACCGATACGGTAACCGAAGTCGTGCCAGTCTTTACTATTGTGGCGTAAAAGCTCAGCAGGTCGCCCACGAACACGGGTTGCTTGAACTGGAAGGCATTGACCGCCACCGTCGCCACCCGCCCGGCTGCGCGGCGCGCGGCCGGGACCGAGCCGGCGATATCGACCTGGGCCATGATCCAGCCGCCGAAGACATCGCCGTGGATGTTGGCGTCGGCCGGCATCGGCATGACGCGCAGCACGGGATCCCGGCCGGCGGGCAGCGTCGTGGCGGGTTGATGGGCGGAAGGCATGGGCCGGCTCCTGTCCAGGGTGGAGACCGGCCGATTATGCAGGAAAAAGCCGCCGCATGCGGCGGCGGCCGCCGCGCGCTAGGTGGCCAGTTTGACGATGCCGTAGCCGCCCAGCAACAGCCAGGCATACAGGATCAGGCCCAGCGCCAGCACCCGCGGCCCGGCCTTGCGGATCTGGCTGAAACGGGTCTCGATGCCCAGCGCGGTCATGGCCATGGTCAGGGCGAAAACGTCCAGCCGGCGGATGGCCGTGACCAGGTCGGGCGGCAGAATGGACAAGGAGTTGATGATGGCCAGCACCAGGAAGCCTACCGCGAACCACGGGATGGGCAGGCTCGCCTTGGCCTGGCCCGATTCGCCGCGGGCGGCGGCGCTGCGCAGCCACAGGCCCAGCGCCAGCAGCACCGGCACCAGCAAGGCAACGCGCGTCATCTTGACGATGGTGGCGACTTCGGTGGTGGCCGGGTCGATATTGCTGGCCGCGCCCACGACCTGGGCGACTTCATGTACCGTGCCGCCGATGTAGATTCCCAAGGCCTGGGTGTCCAGCGACAGCCAGCCGGCGTGATACAGCACCGGGTACAGGAACATCGACAAGGTGCCGAACAGCACGACGGTGGCCACGGCCACCGCGCTTTTGTGAGGGGCGGCCCGCAAGGTGGGCTCGAAGGCCAGCACGGCCGCGGCGCCGCAGATGGCGCTGCCGGCAGAGGTGAGCATGGCGGTGTCGCGGTCCAGGCCCAGCAGGCGCTGGCCGACAACCGTGCCCAGTACCAGCGTGCCCACGACGACCGCTACCGATACGGCCAGGCCGGGCAGGCCGACGGCCGCGATCTGCTGGATGCTGATGTTCAGGCCATAGAAGGCCACCGCGATGCGCAGCAGCCGCCGCGCCGTGAAATTGACGCCGGCTGCCCAGTCGGCCGGCATGGTGCCGCGCAGGAAGTTGCCGTACAGCATGCCGCACACGATACCCACCACCAGCGGCGAGAAACCCAACTGGCGGATAGCCGGCAGATCGCTCAGTTGCATGACGGCAACCGTCATCAGGGCCACGAACAGCACGCCGTTGAGCTTGTCGCGCCAGGGGGTCGGCAGGGGTAAGGCGGTAGAAGAAGACATTCGTGTCACTGCATATCTAAATAACTTATGGCAATATTAGTCCCCCTAGTACTATTTGGAAAATCTTTAATTTCGATATTAAATATAGAAAATCCAGATATCGGACCGCCCATGACGCCAGACCAGCTACTGACCTTCGCCTACGTGGCCGATACCGGCAATATCAGCCGGGCGGCCGACATGCTGCACCTGTCCCAACCCGCCGTATCGGGTCAATTGCGCCTGCTGCAAGACTGGTTTGGCGAGCCGCTATACCGTCGCAGCGGGCATGGGGTGGCCCTGACCGCCGCTGGCGAGCGCCTGGCCGAGCAGGCGCGCCAACTACGCCAGGTATACAACCAGGCGCACGCCGCCCGCGAAGCCTGGCGCGGCCTGGAGACCGGCACTTTGCGCCTGGGCGCCAGCACTACGCCGGCCAGCTATCTGCTGCCTTCCCTGGTGGCAGACTTCCGCCGGCGATTCCCGTCGATCAGCCTGCACCTGTCAGACGGCAATACGCGCCAGATCGTCGAGCGCCTGCCGGTGCTGGACCTTGCTTTCATCGAGGGGGACGTGCCTGCCGGGCTGCCGGCCGATACCGCCGTGCACGGCTGGCGGCAAGACGAGGTGGTGGCCATCGCCCGCGCCGATCATCCCCTGGCGAACAAGGGGGCGGCGCGCCTGCGCGACCTGGCGGATTCGCCGCTGGTCATGCGCGAACCAGGCTCGGGCGTACGGCAACTAGTCGAGCGCGCGTTCGATATCGCCGGGCTGGCGCCTTCGATCGGCCTGGAACTGGCGGGTGTCGAAGGGGTGAAGCAAGCCGTGCGTGCCGGCCTGGGCATCGGGTTCGTGTCGCTGATGTCGATGCGCCATGAAGATGGCACGCTGGCCGTGATACGGCTGTTGCCGCGGCCCTTGACGCGCACGCTCAGTATTCTGGTGCCGCACGCGCACGCATCGGCGCGGGCGGCAGGGCGCTTTCTGGAGGCCTGCCTGGCCTTGCGCGACAGTACCCCGGCGTGATGTGCAGGCGCGGCGCGCCGCGTCGCACTATTATTTGCCGGCAGGCGGGCGGGCCAGCCATTGGCGGGCCAGTTCCACCCAGTAGGTACCGCCCAAAGGCAGCAGATCATCGTTGAAATCATAGCTGCCGTTGTGCAGCATGCAGGGGCCCATGCCGTGTCCGGCTTCGCGATGCCCTCCGGTGCCGTTGCCTATCCAGACATAGCAGCCGGGCATTTCTTGCAGCATGAAGGCGAAGTCTTCGGCACCCATGGTGGGCTGCACGTGGTCGTTGACCCGTTCTGCGCCAACGATGCCGCGCAGGACATCGGCGCAGAACGCGGCTTCGCTGGCGTGGTTGATGGTGGGCGGATAGTTGCGGCGGAAATCGAATTCCACCTCGCAATCCAGCGCCGCGCAGGTGTGCTGCGAGATTTCATGCATGCGCCGCTCGATCAGGTCCAGGGCCTCGAGCGTGAAAGTACGCACGGTGCCACGCATGATGGCCTGGTTGGGCACGACGTTGTCGGCGCTGCCGGTATGGATTTGCGTGATGCTGAGCACCGCGGCGTCGAGCGGGTTGCGGTTGCGCGTAATGATGGTTTGCAGCGATTGCGCCAATTGCACGGCGGTCATGACCGGGTCGACGCCCAGGTGCGGCATGCCGGCATGGGTACCCTTGCCCTGGATGGTGATGACGAATTCGTTGCTGGAAGCCATGATGGGCCCGGCGGTCAGGCCGAACTGGCCCACTTCCAGCCCGGGCCAATTGTGCATGCCGAATACGGCTTCCATGGGAAAGCGCTGGAACAGGCCGTCGTCGATCATGCGCTTGGCGCCGCCGCCACCTTCTTCGGCCGGCTGGAAGATCACATACACCGTGCCGGCGAAATCGCGATGCTGCGCCAGGTAGCGCGCCGCGGCCAGCAGCATGGCGGTATGCCCGTCGTGCCCGCAAGCATGCATCTTGCCCTGGACCTGGCTGGCATGCTCGAAGGTATTGGCTTCTTGCATGGGCAGGGCGTCCATGTCGGCACGCAGGCCGACGGCACGCGGGCTGTCGGTATTGCCGCGAATGATGCCGACCACACCGGTGCCGCCCAGGCCGCGGTCGATTTCGATGCCCCATTCTTGCAGGCGTGCGGCGACCAGGTCGGCGGTGCGGAATTCTTCGAAAGCCAGTTCAGGATGGGCGTGGATGTCGCGCCGGATGTTGGCGATATCGCGGTGCCAGGCAACGATGGGTTCGAGCAGGTTCATCGGGATCTCGTTGAATTGGGCCAAGGGCAACACAGGTATTATCAAGCAAAATCACCGATAACATGCACGGAGACCCACCATGTCACGTCCCTGGCTCGCGCAATATCCCGATGGCGTTCCCGCCGAGATCTCCATCGAACCCTATGCCTCGTTGACCGATCTGCTGGACCAGGCCTGCACCCGCCATGCGCGGCGGGTGGCATGCACGGCCATGGGGTCCGACCTGACCTACGCCGCACTCGACCGCCAGGCGCGCGCCTTCGCGGGCTGGCTGCAGGGCCTGGGGCTGCAGAAGGGCGCACGCGTGGCTTTGATGATGCCCAATGTGCCGGCCTACCTGGTGTGCATGCTGGGCACGCTGCGCGCCGGGCACGTGGTGGTCAACGTCAACCCGCTGTACAAGTCGGATGAACTGCAGCGGCAACTGCTCGACAGCGGCGCCGAAGTCATCGTCATTCTGGAAAACTTTGCCCATACGCTACAGGGCGTTGCTGACCGTGGTGCGCTGCGGCATGTGGTGGTTACCGGGCCGGGCGACCTGCTGGGCGGGCTGAAGGCTCCGCTGGTCAACCTGGCGGCCCGCTACATCAAGCGCATGATCCCAGCCTGGCATATCGAAGGCGCGGTGCGCCTGCCGCAAGTGCTGGCTCGCGGGGCGGCCGCGCCGTTCACCCGCCCCACGCTGCGGCACGATGACGTGGCCGTACTGCAGTACACGGGCGGCACCACCGGCGTGCCCAAGGGCGCCATGCTGTCGCATGGCAACCTGGTGGCCAATGTGCTGCAGCTCGAGGCGGTGGCACGCCCGGCGCTGCGCGACCTGGAAAATTCCCAGCTCACCATCATCAGCGCGCTGCCCCTGTATCACGTGTTCGCCATGACCGTCTGCGGCCTGTTCGGCATCTATGCGGGCATGCGCAACCTGCTGATCATCAATCCGCGCGACCAGCCGGCCCTGATCAGCGCCTGGAGCAAGGCGGGCGTGAATATCTTCCCGGGCGTCAATACCCTGTTCAACGCGCTGGCCCACAACCCCGAATTCGCCAAGCTGGATTTTTCGGGCTTGCGCCTGACGCTGGGCGGCGGCATGGCCGTGCAGCGCCAGGTGGCCGAGCGCTGGCTGCAGATCACCGGGCATCCGCTGATCGAAGGCTATGGGCTGTCCGAGACTTCGCCCGTGGCCACGGTAAACCCGACGGACGCGCGCGAATATTCGGGCTCTATCGGCCTGCCGCTGCCGTCGACCGATGTGGCCATCCTGGATGACGAGGGCAACGCGGTGCCGCTGGGCGAACGCGGCGAGGTTTGCATCCGCGGCCCGCAAGTCATGCTGGGCTACTGGCAGAAACCCGAGGAAACCCAACGCTGCATGACCCGCGACGGATTCTTCCGCACCGGCGACATCGGCATCATGGACGACCTGGGCTACACCCGTATCGTCGATCGCAAGAAAGACATGATCGCGGTGTCGGGCTTCAAGGTGTATCCCAACGAAGTCGAGGCCGTGATCGCGGCCCATCCCGGTGTGCTTGAATGCGCGGTCGTGGGCGTGTCCGATGATCGTTCCGGCGAAGCCGTGAAAGCCTTCGTCGTAAAGAAAGACCCGGCCCTGACCGAAGCGCAGGTGATCGACTGGTGCAAGGAAAAATTGACGGGCTACAAGCGCCCGCACGCGGTCGAGTTCCGCGACGAACTGCCCAAGAGCAACGTCGGCAAGATTTTGCGCCGCGAGCTGCGTCCCGATAAAACGTAGCGGCAAGCCGGACGCGAAGCGTCCGGTTCAAGAGGCCTGCAGGTGCGGGCCGACCAATTCGTGCAGGGCGTCGACAATGGCCGGGTTGCCGGCCACCACGCGCCCACCCACGGGCCAGGGGTCTTGCCGGTGCATGTCGTGGCATACCCCGCCGGCCTCGCGCAGGATCAGTGTGCCTGCCGCCACGTCCCAGGGCGCCAGGCCCATTTCCCAATAGCCGTCGTAGCGGCCGCAAGCGGTCCAGGCCAGGTCCAGGGCGGCTGCGCCCATGCGGCGCACGCCGCGGGCAGTGCAGATGGCGTCCTGCAGCATGGGCATGTACTGGCTGGCGAATGAAAAATCGCGGAACGGGAACCCGGTGGCCAGCACCGCATCGCCCAGCGACTGTGTGCGCGAGCACGAGATGCGCCGGCCATTGAGCCAGGCGCCGATGCCATGCACGGCGGTAAACAATTCTTCGCGGCTGGGGTCGTAGACGACGCCGATCACGGGTGTGTCTTCGGCGAGCGGGCCGTCGCCAGGTACGCGCGTGCCGGCATGCGCGACCAGCGCGATCGATACGGCATAGTGCGGGATGCCGTGCAGGAAATTGGTGGTGCCGTCCAGCGGGTCGATGTACCACGTGGCCCGACCCTGCACCTTTCCGCCGGTTTCTTCGGCCACGATGCCGAATTCCGGGGTGCGTGCCCGCAGCGATTCGATGATGGCGGCCTCGGCCTCGCGGTCGGCTTGCGATACCAGATCGTTGCGGGCCTTGTGATCGATGACGAGATCGGCGCGATTGTGCGCGTACGATTGCAGAATCGCGGCCCCCGTGTGGGCCGCCGAAACGGCCGTGTCGATCGCGGCAGCCAGGTCCAGCGGTGCGGCCTGGGTCGTGGTAGGTTCTGTCGTCGGCATGAAACTCAGTGTAAGCCTATGTGGCCGCCCGCCTACCGATTGGCCGCAAATCGTGGCGGTTGGCGTGGCTTTCAGCCAACGTCACAGCTTTGTCGTGTTGGGTATGCTGGCGCCGCACGCCGTTCGCCGCCCCGGAGTTTTTCTCATTCATGCCCGCTTATTTACCTTTGGTTCCTCCCGCTGCCGAGTTTGGCCCCGACGGGCAACTTCGCAGCGCCTTGTACGGCGATGTCTATCACTGCCCGGACAGCGCGCTGGGGCAGGCCGAGCATGTGTTCCTGCGCGGCAACGGCCTGCCGCAGCGCTGGCGGGGCCGGCAAGGTTTCACCGTGTGCGAGACCGGCTTCGGGCTCGGTTTGAATTTCCTGGCGCTGTGGGACGCCTGGCGCAACGACCCGGCACGGTCGCGCCGGCTGCACATGCTGTCGATCGAGGCGCATCCGTTTGCCCGCGAGGTCTTGCGCGCCTGGCTGCACAAATTGGCGCCCGACGTGCTGCGCGGCCTGGCGGGCCAATTGGCCGACCAATGGCCCGCCCGCCTGCCGGGCCTGCATCGCCTGGAATTCGAGGGCGGGGCGGTCACGCTGACCTTGGCATTCGGCACGGCGGCTGAACTGGCGCCGCAGTTGCGCGCCAGCGTCGACGCGTATTTCCTGGACGGCTTCGCGCCCGATCGCAATCCGGATCTTTGGCAGCCGGCGCTGATGCGCGATCTGGCGCGGCTGGCCGCACCCGACGCTACCCTGGCCACCTGGGCCAGTGCCGGCCACGTGCGCCAGGCCTTGCTGGACGCGGGTTTTCAGGTACGCCGGCAGGCCGGCTACGGCGGCAAATGGCACATGACGGTGGGTGCGCGCGCGCCCCGGCCCCAACAGGCGGCCAGCGACCCCTGGGCCCTGGCGCGCGCCGCCGATGGGGCGGCTGACGGCGCAGTGGTGGTGGTGGGCGGCGGCCTGGCGGGGGCAGGGGTGGCCCAGGCCCTGGCGCTGCGCGGCCGGCAGGTATGCGTGATCGATTCCGCCGAGGCTGGATCGGCGCACGTGGGCCATGTGGCGGCGGCGCTGACGCCCGTGATCGCGCGCGACGACAATCCACGTGCGCGCCTGTCGCGCGCCGGCAGCCAGCGTGCGATGGCGCGCTGGGGCGCGTTGCCGTCCGGTGCGGCGCCCTGGCGCTGCGGTACGGTGCAGCTCGAGCGCGATACCCGCCATACCGCGGCCCTGGAAGAAACGCTGCGGCAACTGCAGTTTCCCGCTGAATGGGTGCGCTCGGTCGACCGCGACGAAGCGAGCCTCCTGGCGGGTGTGCCACTGGCGCGTGGCGGCTTGTTCTTTGCCGACGGCCTGCTGATACAACCCGCCGCCCTGGTTGCCGCTTTGCTGGGCAGCGCCGGCGTGCGCCGGATCAACGCCCACGCGGCTGCCCTGCGCCGATTGGACGCTGGCTGGCAGGTACTGGATGCCGGCGGAGCAATTCTGGGCCAAGGCGGCACTGTGGTACTTGCCAATGCGTTCGGCGCCCAGGCACTGCTGCGCGGCAGCGGCCTGTTGGACGCTTTGCCGCGCATGGCGCAAATGCACACGCTGGCGGGCGAGATCAGCCTGCTGCCCGCACCTGCAATGGGCGTGGGGCCGCGTTGCATCGTGGGCGGCGAAGGCTACCTGTTGCCGGCAGTCGACGGTTGGTGTGTGGC
>DASPIV010000569.1:0-2873 GCA_035628955.1 Bordetella sp. | reverse complement strand
TCGGCGCTCATCCATGGCAGTGTCCGGCTGGCGGCCTATGATCCGCGGCGGCTGCAAGATCCCCGGATGCGGGCGCTGATGGGCCGCGTAACAGTGGTGGTCGACCCCGACATTGACCGGGCCTTTCCCGGGCAGCGCACTGCCCGCGTCGAAATCACGATGGCCGATGGACGCCGCTTCGAACACGTACAACCTAATCGGAAAGGAGACCCCGAGGAGCCATTGACTGACCTCGAATTGCATGACAAATTCATGGAATTGTCTTCACCGGCAATCGGAACGAACAACGCCAGGGCACTGCTGGCACGGTTGTGCGGGATCGAAAACGCGGCTGCACTGGACTGGTAACCTGCCGATGAAAGATAAGCCACTTGCCGAATCTGCAGGCGCGCGGAAATCCCTTCCGCTGCTTTTCACGCCCATCACCCTGCGTTCGGTCACATTGCGCAATCGCATCGTCGCTTCCCCCATGTGCCAGTATCAGTCTGTCGACGGAAGCCCGGGAGCATGGCAGACGGTCAACTTTGGCAAATTCGCCGTTGGAGGGGCAGCCATCGTGTTCGGCGAGGAAACCGCCATCGAGCCCCATGGCCGCAAAACCTATGCATGCGCGGGCTTGTGGAACGACAGCCATGTCGCCGCCTATCGCCGTATCAATGACTTCATCCGAGAGCAGGGCGCCGTTCCGGCCCTGCAGTTGGGACATTCGGGCGGCAAAGGATCCTGTCATGGCGCGCTCCAGGACTGGGCACCCCTGACTGCCGAAAGCGCGGGTGCCGGCATGACGCCCTGGACCTGCATGGTGCCCAGCCGGCGCGAACCCCCGCAACCCTGGCCCAAGCAGCGGGAAATGGATCAATCGGATATTCGGCAGCACATGCAGCGATGGCGCGAAGCCGCTACCCGGGCGGCGGACGCCGGCTACCAGATCCTGGAAATACATGGTGCGCACGGCTACATCATTCATCAGTTCCTGTCGCCCGTGACCAATCGCAGACAAGATATCTATGGCGGATCGCGCGAGAACCGCATGCGATTCGCGCTTGAAGTCGCCGAAGCCGTGCGTACCAGCTGGCCCAAGGAACTGCCCTTGTTTTTCCGCATATCGGCGGTTGATGGCCGCGGTGGTATATGGAATATGGATGACTCAGTCGCGTTGGCCGCCGCCCTGAAAGATCGCGGCGTGGACGTGATCGATTGTTCGTCGGGCGGAATCACGGGCAATTCGGCGATGCCGGTGGTCCGGCGGGTGCCGGGTTACCAGGTGCCCTTCTCCGAAACAGTGCGTCGCGCTACAGGTTGTCCGACCATGGCCGTGGGCCTGATCACTGAAGCCGAACAGGCAGAGGCCATTCTGCAAGCGGGCAAGTGCGATCTGGTGGCGCTGGCGCGCGAGCTGATCTGGAACCCCAATTGGCCCGTGCATGCGGCGGTCCGGATGATGGGACGAGATGCCTATCGGCTGTTGCCGCCGGAACAGTCCGTGCGGCTGATTCGCCGGGAAGTGATTGCCGCCTTGCCGCTGAACAGCGTCGGTGGCCCCGCGTCCGCCAACGACGAGGCCTTGAGCGAACGCATTTGACCGCTGCACGCCAATCGGGCTTCCGCATGTGGACAAAGTCCCGGGCGAATCTGCATTTTTATGCATCTCCTGCTTGACGGGCTTTTTTTTGTGCACTAATCTGCACTTTAATTCATTGCATGCAGTATTATTCATATCAAGGCAAGCCAGGAGACGCATCTATGAGCAGCCCCGCCCCCCGCGTGGACTTCCAGACTGAGCCGGCCCGCTACCGGCACTGGAAGATGAAATTCGACGGCGCGATCGCCACTCTGGCCATGGACGTTGCGGAAGAGGGCGGCTTGCGCCCAGGTTACAAGCTCAAGCTGAATTCATACGACCTGGGGGTGGATATCGAACTGCAGGACGCCTTGCAGCGCATCCGCTTCGAGCACCCCCAGGTGCGTACCGTGGTGGTCACCAGCATGAAGGACCGCGTCTTCTGTTCGGGGGCCAACATCTTCATGCTGGGTCTGTCCTCGCACGCCTGGAAGGTGAACTTCTGCAAGTTCACCAACGAAACCCGCAACGGTATTGAAGACTCCAGCCGCCACGGCGGGCTGAAGTTCATTGCCGCGCTCAACGGCGCCTGCGCGGGGGGCGGCTATGAACTTGCGCTGGCTTGCGACGAGATTTTCCTGGTCGATGACCGGTCTTCGGCGGTGGCCTTGCCTGAAGTGCCGTTGTTGGGCGTGCTGCCCGGTACCGGCGGCCTGACCCGGGTGACCGACAAGCGCAAAGTGCGGCACGACCACGCCGATATTTTCTGCACCCTGGTCGAAGGTGTGCGCGGCCAGCGCGCCAAGGACTGGCGCCTGGTCGACCAAGTGGTCAAGCCGGCCCAGTTCGACGCCGCCGTCCGGGCGCGCGCCACCGAGCTGGCGGCGGCCGGCGACCGGCCCGCGCAGGCGCAAGGCATCAGCCTGGTGCCGTTGGCGCGCACCGAGACCGACGAGCGCCTGTCGTACCGCTACGTAGACGTGGTGTTCGATCGCGCAAAACGCCTGGCCACCTGGACCATCCGTGGTCCGCAGGGGCCGGTGGAGCAGGACGTGGATGCCATCATGGCGGCCGGCGCTGCGTGGTGGCCGCTGCAGATGGCCCGCGAACTCGATGACGCCATCCTCAGCCTGCGCACCAACGAACCCGACCTGGGCACCTGGATATTCAAGACCGAGGGCGATAGCGCGGCGGTACTGGCTGCCGACGCCGCCTTGCAGCAGCACGCCTATCATTGGTTCGTGCGCGAGACGGCCGGCATGCTGCGCCGCACGCTGGCGCGGCTGGACGTGACCTCGCGCTCGATCTTCGC
>DASPIV010000568.1:0-3074 GCA_035628955.1 Bordetella sp. | reverse complement strand
CGGATGCCGGCGGAACGGCCGGCCCGGGGGCCGGCTTCTTTTCAAGAAAATGACACCGGCTCGCTATGCTTCAAGCACCTTTCATGCCAACTCCGGCCGCGCGGAGCACGTGCCGGCAACAGGGCGCCATGCGCACCGCCGCGGTGCGCAAGCACACGCAAAACGCACGGTTTCGGCGCAGCCGAGCCTGCCGCCATGCGCCAATCTGGCGAAAAAAAACCGCGCGGCATGCAGCCGCGCGGCGTGGGAATATGGCAAGCCCGCCGTACGCGGGCCAGGACCGGATCAGTTGGCGGGAGCCGCCTGCTGCGCGGCTTCGGGAGCCGGCTGGCCGGCACGGTGCTCTTGCCGCTTGGCGCGGCGTTCTTGCATCCTGGCGTGGCGTTCCTGCATTTTGGCCTGGCGCGCCTTGACCAGTTCGGTGACCTGCTGGCGCTGCCCGTCGTTCAGGCTGTCCCACGCCGCCAGCCACTTGCCGCGCACCTGCTCGGCTTGCTGGCGGAATTGATCCTGGCCTTGGTCCTGGCGGGCCACCAGTGCATGCGGGTCGAGCTTGCCGCTGGCCAACTGGCTTTCCAGCAGTTCATGGCGCTTGCTGCCCGCCTCGCGCATCGACTTGTGCAAATCGCCTTGAGCCTGCTTGGCGCTATCGAAAGCAGCCTGCTGCGTGGCATTGAGTTTCAGGGATTCGATCTGCTTGCTGGACAGCGGGCCAACACCCGGGACCCAGAAGCCGTCGTGCATTCTCATGCCGAGCTGATGGCGGCCATGCTTGCCATCATGATGCTTGCCTTGCACATGGCGTACGGCATCGGCGTCGGGCCCCGCGGCGGCCGTGCCGGACAGGCCGGCGGCGGCCACGATGAACCCCAGGGCAGCCAGGGAAGAACGAAGTGCGTAACGGGACATGGTGGTCTCCTGTAAGAGTGGAACGCGAGACCATTGTGGGCTGGGGCCCGTTACAGGTGGGTTTCTTGCGCCGGCCTGATATTTCAGTCGGTTGCGGGCCCTTGCCGGGTACCCTGGCCGGCCGCACCTGGCCGGCCGCACCATTCAGCCTGGCGCATCCCAGGCAGCCAGGTAGTCGCGCCAGTGCGCGCCTTCGCTGGACGACAGCGTGTCGCGCACCAGGTCGACCTCGGCCTGGTAGGCAGCGGCATCGAGTTCGCCGCGCAAGAAGCGGAACCGGCAATACACCAGCCAGGTATTGACCACGTCGGTTTCGCAATAAGCGCGGACTTCGTCGGCCTTGCCCTGCTGCCACGCGGGCCATACCTGGCTGCCGTCCATGCCCAGCTTGCCGGGAAAGCCGCACAGCTTGGCCAGCTCGTCCAGCGGCGCATTGGCACGGCCGTTGTACTTGGCCAGCAGGTCCATCAGGTCGATATGGCGGGTGTGGTAGCGGCCGATGTAGTTGTTGAACTTGAACTCGCGGTCGTCTTCGCCCGTGTCCCAGTAGCGCGGTGCCGGCACGCCATGTATCAGGCTGCGGTAATGCAGCACGGGCAGGTCGAAACCCGAGCCGTTCCAGCTGACCAGCCGCGGCGTATAGCGTTCGATGGTCTTGAAAAAACCGCTGATGAGCGTGGCTTCGGGGTCGTCGGGCTGGCCCAGTGTCTTGACCCGGAAGCCCTGGTCGTCGCGGAACACGCAGCCGATCACGGCCACGCGTTGCAGGTGCAGGGGCAGGAAATCGTGCCCCACCGCCTCGCGGCGCGCCTGGAAGGCGCGTTCGGCGACTTCGGCGTCGGGCACGTCGGGCCCCCAGCCGTTGAGCTTGCGCAGCCCGTCTGTGTCGGGCAGCGTTTCCAGGTCGAAAACCAGCGTGGGCGTCATCGCGGCGGCAGGTACTGCAGCGGATCGACCGGCGTACCCTGGCGGCGGATCTCGAAGTGCAAGCGCGGCGACGTGGTGTCGGTCTGGCCTACTTCGGCGATCTTGGCGCCGCGCTTGACCGTCTGGCCGGTCTTGACCAGCAAGGTCTGGTTGTGCGCGTAGGCGGTAATGAAGCCGTTCTGGTGGTTGATGATGATCAGGTTGCCCAGGCCGCGCACGCCGTTGCCGCTGTACATGACCTTGCCGTCGGCGGCGGCCGTGACCGGATCGCCCAGGGCACCGCCGATATCTATGCCCTTGGTGCCGCTATTGAAGGTCTGCGTGACCGGCCCGCTGGACGGCCAGCCCCAACTGATCAGGCTGGCGTCGGAGGCGCGTGGCGGCGTGGGAACCGGCGCGGGTGCCTGGACGGGTGGCGTGGCAGCCGGCGTTTCGGGCTCGCCCAACGGGATCGGCTTGGGATCGGTGGCGGGCGCGGGCGACGGCGTGGCCGCCGAGGCGGCACCGGTACCGCTGCCCGACAGCTTCAGCACCTGGCCTACCGCAAGCTGGTTGGGGTCGGTGATATTGTTCCAGCGCTTCAGGTTGTCGATGTCGACATTATTGGCGCGTGCAATCTGGTACAGGGTATCGCCAGGCTTGACCACGTATGCGCCGCCCGGCTGGGCGGCCGCTGCAGGCTGGTTCGACAGATCGACGACAGGGGCGCGGTTCTTCGTGAACGAGCACCCGGCAAGCAGTGCCAGGCTGAACATCCCTGCCAGCCGGACGGCCCGAGGCAGGCGCGCGGCGGACACCGCGTGGAAAGAAAAATCGGTCAGTGGCAACTGCCCGTTGAGCATGTGCTTCTCCTGGTTGCTCAAGATTGTATTCCCGCCCTTAGCGGTACGAAACGCACGGCTTCGAGCTCAGTGCGCTTCCAGGTCGAGGTGCCGGTGCGTTCGACCAGCACCAGCCTCTGGCTGGAGGCACCTTCGGGGGCGATCAGGCGCCCGCCGGGGGCTAGCTGGGCCAGCAGCGCCTGCGGGATGGCCAGACCGGCCGCAGCCACAACAATAGCATCGAACGGCGCCACGCCGGGCAAGCCCAGCATGCCGTCGCCGTGGATCAGGCGCACGCGCGTGGCCAGGCGCAGCGAGCGCAGATGGCCGCGCGCCAGTTCGAACAGGCCGCGGATGCGTTCAATGGCATGCACTTCGCGCACGAACTGGGCCAGCACCGCGGCCTGATAGCCGCAT
>DASPIV010000567.1:0-10004 GCA_035628955.1 Bordetella sp. | reverse complement strand
GAAAAACACGGCCTGCCGCTGGTAGAAGCCGAATACCAGCTCGAAGCCGTGGCCTGCGATCCCCATGTGGCGCAGGGGCTGTCGATTGCCCCAGGCAGCCCCGTATTTCGCATCGAGCGCACCTCGTACTCGCTGGACGAGCGGCCGGTGGACTACGAACGGTTGTATTACCGGGGCGACCTGATCCGCTTCGTGACTCGCCTGGCACGGCGGCCCAAGGCGGCCCGCATGGCGCCAATCGGCCGCGCCTGATGGACCTGTTCTATTCCCTGGGCCTGTTCGCGGCCGCGTTCGGCGCCAGCGCGCTGGGCGGCGTACTGGGCATGGCCAGCGGCATCTTCATCGTGCCCGCGCTGACGCTGTGGGCGGGGGTCGACCTGCGGGTCGCGATCGCCGCCAGCATCGTCTCGGTAATCGCCTGTTCCTGCAGCAGCGCAGCGCCCTTCCTGAAGCATCGGTTGACCAATATCCGGCTGGCGCTGGTGCTGGAAGTGGCCACCACACTGGGCGCCCTGACAGGCGTCTTCCTGATCGGCGTCGTGCCGGTAGCCTATCTGTACGGGCTGTTCGCCGCCGTGCTGGCGGTATCCGCCCGGCAGATGCTGGCACGCCGCGCAGATCCGGTGCATGCGGCTGCCGACAGGCTGGCTACCGCGCTGCGCCTGCATGACAGCTATCCCGACCGCGCATCGGGGCGCGAGGTGGCCTACCAGGTCAGCCGGGTGCCCATGGGGCTGTCGCTGATGTACGGCGCCGGCCTGATCTCTGCCTTGCTAGGCATCGGCAGCGGTGTGTTGAAGATTCCCGCCATGGATACGGCGCTGCGCCTGCCGATCAAGGTGTCGTCGGCGACCTCGAACTTCATGATCGGGGTCACGGCGGCGGCCGGCGCGGGCGCCTATTTCATGCGCGGCGACATCGACGTGGCCATTACCGGGCCAGTGGCGCTGGGGTCGGTGGGCGGCGCCCTGCTCGGGGCGCGCCTGCTGATGGGCCTGCCGGCCGACAAACTGCGGCTGTTCTTCGTCGTGGTGCTGGTGGTCCTGGCGATACAGATGCTGGGCAGCGCCTTCGGGGTGCAATGGGGCAGCCTGGCATGAACAGGCCGGACAGCCCCCAATGGCGCGAGCGCCGCATTGCCGCGCTGCTGCACCATGGCACATGGATCGCGTCGAGCCTGATCGCCATTGGCTTGCTGGCCCAGTGGCTGTGGGGCGCGCCGCCCTGGAGCCTGGCCACGGCCCAGGCCGGTATCGTGGTGTTCATCGCCTTGCCCGTGCTGCGCGTGGCGCTGATGCTGGGCATGTTCCTGCATGAGCGAGACTATCTATACAGCGCGCTGGCGGTGGCGGTGCTGGCGGTCATAGGCGCCGCGTTCACGGCGGGCCTGCTGGCCGGATAGCGCGAGGCCCGGCAACTGATTCTGCATTTCCGTGCCTGGGGGATGGCATTATTCCTTCTGTACCGCGCTGCTAGTATTCACCGTAACAAGGAGACCTCATGCATACCCGCGAAGACTGCCTGCGCGCCGATCGCGACGACCCCCTGGCGCCGTTGAAACAACAGTTCGAACTGCCGCCCGGGGTCGTCTACATGGATGGCAATTCGCTGGGCGTGCTGCCCAGGACGGCCGCCGCGCGCAGCGCCGCGGTCATCGGCCAGGAATGGGGCAAGGGCCTGATCCGAAGCTGGAACACCGCTGGCTGGTTCGACCTGCCCGCGCGCCTGGGCGACAAGCTGGGGCAATTGATCGGCGCCGGCCCCGGCCAGGTAGTAGTTACCGACACGACATCGCTGAACATATTCAAGGCCCTGGCCGCCGCCCTGCGTATCCAGCAACATGCCGCGCCGCGGCGCCGGGTAATCGTGTCCGAGCGCGACAACTTTCCCACCGACCTGTACATGATCCAGGGCATGATCGACCTGCTGCAGCAGGGCTACGAAATGCGGCTGGTCGATGAGCACCTGCCGCTGGAACAGGCGCTGGACGACTCGGTGGCGGTGGTATTGCTGTCGCATGTGAACTACCGCACCGGCTACCTGTACGACATGGCCGCCGTGACCGCGCAGGCGCATGCGCACGGCGCACTGGCCATCTGGGACCTGGCGCACGCCGCTGGGGCAGTACCGGTGGACCTGACCGGCGCCGACGCCGATTTTGCGGTGGGCTGCACGTACAAGTACCTGAACGCGGGCCCCGGCGCACCGGCCTACATCTGGGTAGCGCCACGCCATACGGCCAACTTCTGGCAACCGCTGTCGGGCTGGTGGGGACACCAGCGGCCCTTCGACATGGCGGTAGCCTACGAACCGGCCGGCGGTATCCGCCGCTATCTGTGCGGCACACAGCCCATCGTATCGCTTGCCCTGGTGGAATGCGGCCTGGATATCAGCCTGGCGGCCGACATGAGCCAGGTGCGCCAGAAGTCATTGGCCCTGGGGGATCTGTTCATCGACCTGGTGGAAAGCCGCTGCGCGGGCCATCCCCTGACGCTGGTCACGCCGCGCGAACATGCCCGGCGCGGCAGCCACGTCAGCATCAGGCACCCTGACGGCTATGCGGTCATGCAGGCCCTGATCGCGCGGGGCGTCATTGGCGACTACCGGGAACCCGAAGTGCTGCGCTTCGGCCTGACGCCCCTGTACCTGGGCTATGCCGACGTATGGGACGCCGTCGACATCCTGAAAGACGTGCTGGACAGCGCAGTGTGGAAACAGCCCGAATACGCGCAGCGCGGCGCCGTGACATGACCGGCACGGATGCGGCAGGCGAACTTGCACCAGGTGTTCTTCCATATCGCAGGAGCCCTCCATGAACCGCGGCGCAGACGTGCTTGCCACCGCCCTGGCCCCGGCCATCTGGGGCAGCACCTACATCGTGACGACCGGGCTGCTGCCGGCGGGCTACCCGCTGACGGCGGCCATGCTGCGCGCCCTGCCGGCCGGCATCCTGCTGCTGCTGTGGGCGCGCCAGTTGCCTGATGGAATCTGGTGGGCGCGCAGTTTCCTGCTGGGCGCCCTGAATTTCTCGTTGTTCTGGGCCATGCTGTTCGTCACCGCCTACCGGCTGCCCGGCGGCGTGGCGGCCACCCTGGGGGCGATCCAGACGCTGATCGTGATCGGCCTGGCCCGAGTGCTGCTGGGTTCGCCGGTGCGCGGGCTGTCGGTGTTCGCCGCGTTGGCGGGAATCGGCGGCGTGGCGCTGCTGGTACTGACACCCGACGCGGCCCTGGATCCGATCGGCATCGCCGCGGGCTTGATCGGCGCGCTGGCCATGGCCTTGGGCACGGTGCTCAGCCGCCGCTGGCAACCGCCGGTACCGGCCCTGACTTTCGCCGGCTGGCAACTGACGGCGGGCGGCGTGGTGCTGGTGCCATTCGTGGTGTGGCTGGAACCCCCGCTGCCCACCCTGACGGCGGCCAACCTGGGCGGCTTCATCTACCTGGCGGTGGTCGGCGGCGCCTTCACTTATGCGCTGTGGTTCCGCGGCCTGGCAAGGCTGGGCCCCGCCGTGGTGGCCGCGCTGGGCTTTCTTAGCCCGGTGATGGCGGTGGTGCTGGGCTGGAGCCTGCTAGGGCAGCGCTTGAACGCGCTGCAACTGGCCGGCATGGCCATCGTGATAGCCAGCGTATGGCTGGTGCAGCGCGTGCAGGCGAGTACGCCTACAGTGGCGCCGCCCCCACCGACAGGCCCCCACAGGCATACAGAACCTGCCCCGTGACGAAGCGGGCATCGCCCGACAGGAAGAACGCGATGGTGCCCGCGATGTCTTCGGGCTGGCCCAGGCGTCTGAGCGGAATGCGCTGCTCGAGTTCTTGCCGCTGCTGCGCGCTCATGGGGTTGTTGTCGCGATACAGCTCGGTAAGCACGGGGCCGGGCGCTACGGCATTGACCGTAATGCCATGCGCCCCCAGTTCCAGCGCCCAAGTACGCGTGAACCCCAGCAAGCCGCTCTTGGCCCCGGCATAGGCCGTGCGCCGCGGCATGCCCAGCGCGGCCCGGCTGGCGATATTGACGATGCTGCCCTGGCCGCTGCGCATCATCGACGGCAGGCAGGCCTGCACGCACTGCATGGGTGCGCGCAAGTTCACCGCCAGCAGGCGGTCCAGTTCGTCGGGCTGCGTTTCCTGCAAGGTATGCGAGGTGGTCAAGCCCGCATTGTTGACCACGCTGTCGACCGCAAACCGCGCCGCGATGCCGGCCAGCACATCGGCCGTGGCGGCGGCGTCGGCCAGGTCGGCCTGGAAGAAATCGCCCGGAAAACCCGCCGCGGGCGCGCTACGGGCCAGACCGATCACATGGTGACCGTCGGCCGCCAGGCGCCGGGCGGTGGCCAGGCCAATGCCGCGGCTTGCACCGGTAATCAGGGTCACGCGGGGATTCATGGCGGCCCTCATTCGACTTGCGCGCCCGACTTGCGCACCACGTCCGCCCATTTGTCGACTTCGCCGCGCACGAACCCGGCAAAAGCCGGTGCTGCATTGGGGGGCTTGGGCAGCGCCACGCCGCGCTGCTCGAACACCTTGCGCACCGCGTCGCTGGCCAATGCCTTGTTCACCGCCTGGTTCATCTGCTGCACGATGGCCGGGTCGGTCGCGGCAGGGGCAAACAGGCCAAACCACGACTGTACCGAGAAATCGGGCAGGCCCGATTCAGCCAGCGTGGGAATGCCGGGCGCCGAGGGCGACCGGTCCGCCGTGGTGACGCCCAGTGCGCGCAGCTTGCCGGCCTGTACGTTGGGCAGGACGGTAGGCATGTTGTCGAAAATGGAATCGACCTGGCCGCCCAGCAGGTCGGTCATGGCCGGCCCGCTGCCGCGATAGGGCACGTGCAGGATATTGGTACCGGTCTGCAGCTTGAAAAGCTCGCACGACATATGGATGGCCGACCCCGTACCGGATGACGCACAGGTCAGTTTGCCCGGGTTGGCCTTGGCATACTCGATGTAATCCTGCACGCTCTTGATCGGCAGCGCCGGGTTCACCACCAGCAGGTTCGGCACCGTGCCCAGCAGCGCCACGCTGGCGAAGTCTTTCACCACGTCATAGTTCAGGCTCTTGTAGAGTGTGCGGTTGATGGCATTGGCGGTGGAACCGACATAGAACGTGTAGCCATCGGGCGCCGCGCGGGTCACGATCTCGGCGCCGATGTTGCTGTTGGCGCCGGTACGGTTCTCGACCACGAAGGTCTGCCCCGTCTGTGCGCCAAGCTCCTGGGCCAGCGTACGCGCGATGATGTCCGTCGTGCCGCCGGCGGCGTAGCCGACGACCCACGTCACCGGCCGCGCGGGCCAGGGACTGCCCTGTGCGGCGACAGGCGCGGCGGCCTGCATGGCGACGGCCAGCCCGCATAAGATGGCGAATCTTCTGATCATGTCTGCTCTCCTTGGTGCGTTGTTATAAGCATGGCCGCGGGCCAGTCGCGCGCGGCTGCTTCGATCAGGCAGGGGCCGAGCCCTGGATGGTAATGCGGTGCATGGCGCGGCGGCGCCCCGGATAGTCGTTGATGGCGTAGTGCATCGTGCAGCGGTTGTCCCAGAACGCCATCGAACCCTGGCGCCAGCGGAACCGGCAGGTGTTTTCCGGTTTGGCGCTGTGCTGGTACAGGAACTGCAGCAGCGGCAGGCTTTCTTCGCGGGTCATGTTCTCGAACGAGTACGTGAACGGGTGATTCACGAACAGGCATTTGCGGCCCGTTTCTTCATGGGTACGCACTACCGGATGCACGCTGGTGATCGAGCCCACGTCTTCGCGCAGCTTGGTCGAGCGCGTGCTATTGCGTATTTTCGAGTTGGCCGACAGGAAGTCGTTGGTATGCACGGCACGCAGGCTTTCCAGGTTGGCTTTCAAGCCATCGGACAGCGTGTCATAGGCGCGGTACATATTGGCCCACAGCGTATCGCCGCCCACCTCCGGTACTTCGCGGCCATACAGGATAGAGCCCAGCGGCGGCGTCGGGTGGTAGGTTTCATCGGTGTGCCAGGTGTCGCCGATGATGTCCTGGTCGGTGGGCTCTTTCACCACCGGCATGATCTCGGGATACTCGTCCAGTGTGCGATACACCGGCGTCATGCTGATTTCGCCGAAGCGGCGGGCAAAGGCGATGTGCTGTTCGGGGGTCAGGGTCTGTTCGCGAAAGAAAATGACCTGGTGGTCCAGCAATGCCTGCCTGATGGCGGCAACCTGTGCGTCGGGTAAATCGTGCGACAAATCGACGTTGAGCAACTCGGCGCCGATGACGCCGGTCAGTTTGCGTACTTCCATGCCTCTCTCCTGAGTCCGTGTACGAATCTTGTAGGCCAGGCCAGTTTAGGAGCGGGGTATTATTAACGTCCAATACAGTTTCAATGGCCTATTGATAGGCAAAAATAGAATAATGATCGACCTGAAACGATTGCGGTATTTCGTGGCTGTGGCCGAGGAAGCCCACTTCGGGCGTGCCGCCAATCGGCTGGGCATCAGCCAGCCTCCGCTCAGCGAACATATCCAGGCGCTGGAAACGTCGTTGAATGCCAGGCTGCTGTTTCGCACTACGCGCTCGGTAAGCCTGACCGTGGAAGGCGAAGCGCTGCTCAAGCATGCGCGCGCCATTCTTCACGATGCCGACCGCTGCCAGGAAATCGTCAATGCCTCGCGCCAGCAGAACATCGAATCGCTGGTGCTGGGCATCCTGCATGCGCATACCTATACGTTCCTGCCTGGCCTGCTGCGCAGCTATTTCGCGCACCACCCCGCCCACCGCATTCATCTGGTCGAGTATTCAACCACCGAACAAAAAGGCAAGCTGCTGGAAGGCGCCATCGATATCGGATTGGTGCGCGAGCCGATCTACCACCCGTCGCTGCGTACGCAGCGCTTGTTTTCCGAGTGCTACGCCGTGGCGGTGCCCACGGCATGGAACATTGCCCGCAAGAAAACCTTGTCGGTACGGGACCTGGACGGACGCAGCATGATCGGCTACCCCAGCCATGACCATCGCCGCAGCACGCAAAGCCTGTTCCGCGATTTCTTTCACCAGTATTCAGTAAACCCCTCTGATCGTTTCGAGGTGAAGACCATGCATGCCGCGCTGGCGCTGGTTGCCGCCGGGCGGGGCTTTGCGCCGGTACCCCGTACGCAGATGGTGCTGCAGCTGGCGGGGGTCACGTATCGGTCTTTTCGCGAGCCTTCGCCGGAATTGTCCGTGGGCCTGGCCTGGCGCGAAGACAAGGCGTCGCCGCCGGTGGCCGAGTTCGTCAAGATCTGCCAGGCGCACTTCGCCGACGCTCGCCGCGACACACCCGAGCGTTAACCTGAAGTTAATGATGTTTTGAATCGCGCGTGCGCCCGCACGGCGATGCGCTGGGTACAGTGCCCGACAAGCAAGCCGGCGACAACCGCCGGCCAGGAGTCAGGCATATGAAGACATACCGCATCGCAACCATTCCGGGCGACGGCATCGGCAAGGAAGTCATCCCCGCGGGCCGCCGGGCCATGCAGGTGCTGGCCGAGGCCGATGGTTCGTTCGCTTTCGAGTTCCACGATTTCGATTGGGGCGGCGACTATTACCGCCGCCATGGTGCGATGATGCCGGCCGATGGCCTGGACAGCCTGCGCGACAAAGACGCCATTCTGTTCGGCTCGGCGGGCGATCCGGACATTGCCGACCACATCACCCTGTGGGGCCTGCGGCTGAAGATCTGCCAGGGCCTGGACCAGTATGCCAATGTGCGGCCCACCCGCATCCTGCCCGGCATCGATGGGCCGCTGAAGCGCTGCGCGCCCGAACAGCTTGATTGGGTGATTGTGCGCGAGAATTCGGAAGGCGAATATTCCGGCGTGGGCGGCCGTGTGCACCAGGGGCAGCCCATCGAGGCCGCCACCGATGTGTCCATGATGACGCGCGCCGGTGTCGAACGCATTTTGCGTTTCGCGTTCCGCCTGGCGCAGTCGCGTCCGCGCAAGCAACTGACGGTCGTTACCAAGTCCAACGCGCAGCGCCATGCCATGGTGATGTGGGACGAGATCGCGCTGGAGATCAGCCGCGAGTTTCCGGATGTGCGCTGGGACAAGGAACTGGTGGATGCCGCCACGGCGCGCATGGTCAACCGCCCTGCCTCGCTGGACACCATCGTGGCCACCAACCTGCACGCCGACATCCTGAGCGACCTGGCCGCGGCCTTGGCCGGCAGCCTGGGCATCGCGCCCACCGGCAATATCGATCCCGAGCGGCGCTATCCGTCGATGTTCGAGCCCATCCATGGCTCGGCGTTCGACATCATGGGCAAGGGCCTGGCGAATCCCATCGGGACATTCTGGTCGGTAGTGATGCTGCTGGAACACCTGGGCGAACATCGGGCGGCGGCACGCATGATGCAGGCCGTGGAACACGTAACGGCCGATCCGGCGCTGCATACCGGCGACCTGGGCGGCAAGGCCACCACCGAACAGGTCACCCAGGCGGTCTGCCAATACCTGAAAAACGCTATTTGAAAGGTGCAGCCGGCTAGGTGCGGCCGGCGAGGTGCGTGCAGCACAGGTCTGTCTATCCTGGCGCGCGCAATCCATCCATAAAAAAGAGGAGACATCATGAAATTCGCCAAGAGCAGTCTGCGCCACGTGCTGACGGGCGTGCTGTGCGCCGTGGGCGCGACGCTGGCCACCGGTGCCACCGCGCAGTCGTATCCGACGCGGCCGATCAACCTGGTGGTGCCGTTTCCCGCGGGCGGCACCACCGATGCGCTGGCGCGCGCACTGGGGCAGGAACTGGCCAAGAGCCTGGGCCAGCCCGTGGTGGTGGAAAACAAGCCCGGCGCGGGCGCCACGCTGGGCGCCGACTACGTGGCCAAGGCCACGCCCGACGGCTACCTGTTGCTGATGGGTGCGGTGCACCACACCATTGCCACCAGCGTGTACCGCAACCTGCAATACGACTTCCAGAAGGACTTCGCACCCGTCACCACGGTGGCGCTGGTGCCGAACGTATTGGTGGTGAACCCCAAGGTACCGGCCCAGGACGTACAGGAACTGCTGGCACTGGCGCGCCAGGCGCCGGGCAAGCTGACCTTTGGATCGAACGGCATGGGCACGGGGCAGCATTTGATAGGCGCGCAGTTCCAGGACTTGGGCGGCGTCCAGTTGCTGCATGTGCCGTACAAGGGCAGCGGCCCGCTCACCACCGACCTGCTGGGCGGCCAGATCGACATGTCGTTCGACACCATCACACCGGTGCTGCCCCATGTGAAATCGGGCAAGCTGCGCGCCCTGGCGGTGACTACCGACCAGCGCTCGGCCGCCTTGCCCGACACACCCACCCTGCAGGAAGCCGGGCTGAAAGGCTTCAACATGGGCACCTGGTTCGGCGTACTGGCGCCGGCGGCCACGCCGCCCGACGTGGTGGCGCGCCTGAACGCGGAAATGGTGAAGATCATCAAATCGCCCGAGTTCGGCAAACGCATGGCCGAGATCGGCGCCGTGCCGGTGGGCGACAGCAGCGCGCACATGGCGCAGCAAATCAAGGACGATACCGAGCGCTACGCCAAGCTGGTCAAAGAGGCCAACGTGGCGATCAACTGACGGCGGCCGGGTCGCCGCCTACCAGGCGGCGCCGTCGCTGCCTTGACGCCGTTCCTGGAAGTGGTCGACCAGAAAATCAATGAACAGGCGCACCTTGGCCGACAGGTGGTTGCGTTCGGGGAATACGGCATGGATGTCGGCCGGCGGCAATGCGTAGTCTTGCAGCAGTAGTTCCAGCCGGCCCGACCGCACGTAGCGCGCCAGATCCCATTCGGCGCGCTGCAGAATGCCCAGGCCGGCCAGCCCCCAGGTCAGCGTGACTTCGCCGTCGTTGCTGCTGAGCGGCCCGCGCACCTTGACCGTTACGCTGTCGTTGCCCTTGGTGAAGCGCCACAGGCCGTAAGTATCGTCATTCTGGCGCAGCACGATGCACTGGTGGTGCGACAAGTCGTGCGGCACCTGGGGATAGCCGTGGGTCTTCAGATAATCGGGCGACGCACATACCAGCCG
>DASPIV010000566.1:0-4479 GCA_035628955.1 Bordetella sp. | reverse complement strand
GCCAGCACGAACGCCATCAAATAGCTGCCTTGCGTTTCGCGCACATAGCCCGCCATCCAGGCCGCGGTGGCCGCGCCCACCTGGTGTCCGGCCACGATCCAGCCGAACACGATGGGCGCGTCGCGATCGCCGAAGGCCTCGGTGGTCAGGCGCAGCGTGGGTGGCACGGTGGCGATCCAGTCCAGGCCGAAGAAAATCGCGAATATGGACAGGCTGTAGAACGAAAAGTCGGAATAGGGCAGGTACATCAGCGCCAGTCCGCGCAAACCGTAGTACATGAACAGCAGCTTGCGCGGATCGTAGCGGTCGGTCAGCCAGCCCGATGCGGTGGTGCCCACCAGGTCGAAAATGCCCATCACGGCCAGCAGGCCGGCGGCGCGCACTTCGGGAATGCCATGGTCGCCGCACAGCGCGATCAGGTGCGTGCCCACCAGGCCATTGGTGGTGAAGCCGCACACGAAAAAGGTGGCGAACAGATACCAGAACGCGCGCGTGCGGGCGGCCCGGTTCAGCGTGCCGAAGGTGGCTACCAGCAGGCCCGTGCGCGGCGCCGGAGCGGCCGGTGGCGTGCCGGGCGGCGTACCGTAGGGGGTCAGGCCCACGCTGGCGGGCCGGTCGGGCACCAGCCACCAGGCCAGCGGCACCAGTGCCGCGGCGCCCGCCGCCACCGCCCATACCGCGCGCCGCCAGTCGCCCGAAGAGGCCAGTGCGGCCAGGCCGGGCAAGAAGAGCAGGGTGCCGGTGGCGGTGCTGGCGGTCAGCAGGCCCATCATCAAGCCGCGGCGCGTGCTGAACCAGCGGTTGACCACTGTGGCGCCCAGCACCACCGCCACCGCGCCCGAACCGATGCCCGAGAATACGCCCCAGCTCAGCAGCAGATGCCAGGATTCGGTCATGAATGTGCTGGCGGCCGTAGACGCGGCCATCAGCGCCAGTGCGCCGATCAGCACGCGGCGCAGGCCGAAGCGCTCCATGGCGGCGGCGGCGAAAGGGCCCACCAACCCATACAGGAAAATGCCGACCGCCACCGACAGGGAAATCGTGGCCCGGCTCCAGCCGAACGACTCTTCCAGCGGAATCAGCAGAACGCTGGGCGTGGATCGCAATCCGGCGGAAACCAGCAAGGCCAGGAAAATCACCCCGACCACTACGAAGGCATAGGCTTGGCCGTAGTGCCGGAACGGCCGGGGAAGCTGGGATATACTCATGTTACTGACCGGTACGTAAAGGAGCTCGTATGCTACGTACCGGTCAGTAACATCGTCAAGTGAAATTTTTGATTCGATGTCAGGAGCAAGCCATGGCCCGTAAGACCCCGTCTTCTACTGTTGCCGCGGCAGCGCCGCCGGCCGCCTCGCCCAGGCTGGCGGCCGACCGCATCCGCGAGACCGCGCGCCGCATGTTCTACCAGGATGGCATCCGCGCCGTGGGTGTCGATGCGCTGGTGGCCGAAGCCGGCGTCACCAAGCCCAGTTTGTATCGCAGCTTTTCATCCAAGGATGAACTGGCCGCGTCGTATTTGCGCGACTACGAAGCCGAGTTCTGGAGCAAGTTCGAAGCGGGCGGGCAGGCGCATCCCGACGACCCGCGCGCCGCGCTGATGATGTACTTCGACGGCCTGGCCCTGCGGGCCGCAGGTAGCGGCAGTTATCGCGGCTGCGGCTTGACCAACGCGGCGGTGGAATATCCCGAACCCGATCACCCGGCTCGCCAGGTGGCCGTGGCGCACAAGGCGAAATTGCGCAAGCGCATGGCGGAACTGGCGCGTGCCATGGGTGCGGCCGATCCCGATGTGCTGGCCGACGGCCTGCTGCTGCTGCTGGAAGGCGCGTTCGTGTCCAGCCAGTTGTTCGGCCGCGGCGGCCCGGCGCGTCACTTGCCCGAAGTCGCTGGCCGGCTCATCGATGCAAGTGTGCACCGGCGTCCCCGCAATAAAAAAAGTGCCTGACACCCCTGGCGGGGAGTCAGGCACCTGGCAATACCCACGGCCAGCCAGGCACTTCCCAGCAGCCGGGCCGTCGCGCGATCAGCTATGGTACGCAGATTCGCCATGGCTGGTGACGTCCAGCCCTTCGCGTTCCTGGTCTTCCGGCACGCGCAGTCCGCATAGTGCGTTGGCGATCTTGTAGGCCACCCACGCCACCACGCCCGACCATACGATGGTCAGCAGCACGCCTTCCAACTGCACCCAGACCTGGCCCAGGATCTGGCCGGTGCTGGCCAGGCCCGGCCCGCCCAGGGCCTGGGCATTGAATACACCGGTCAGCAGGGCACCTATGATGCCGCCCACGCCATGCACGCCGAACACATCCAGCGCGTCATCGGCGCGCAACAGCCGCTTCAGGCCATTCACCCCCCAGACGCACACGGCACCTGCCACGATTCCGATGACCAGCGCGCCGCCAGGGCCCACCAGGCCGGCGGCCGGGGTAATGCCGACCAGGCCGGCAATCGCGCCCGACGCCGCGCCCAGCATCGAAGGCTTGCCTTTGAGCGCCCATTCGGTGAACAGCCAGGCCAGTACCGCGCCGGCGGTGGCGATCATCGTGTTGAAGAAGGCCAGTGTCGCGCCTTCATTGGCGGCCAGCGCCGAGCCCGCATTGAAGCCGAACCAGCCCACCCACAGCAGCGCCGCGCCGATGAAGGTCATGGGCAGATTGTGCGGCTGCATGGCTTCGCGGCCATAACCCACGCGCTTGCCGACCACGTAGGCGCCCACCAGGCCGGCTACGCCGGCATTGATGTGCACCACGGTGCCGCCGGCGAAATCCAGCGCGCCGCGGGCATTGAGCAGGCCCGGCGCCGTTTCCGAGGCGAACCACACCATGTGGGCGATGGGAACGTAGGCGAAGGTGAACCAGATCACCGTGAACACCAGCACCGCCGAAAACCGCGCGCGCTCGGCAAAACTGCCCACGATCAGTGCGCAGGTGATGCCCGCAAAGGTGGCCTGGAACGACGCGAACAGTATTTCGGTCAGCGAGCCCGACATGGAATACGAGCCATCGGCGGGCGTGAACATACCCGAGAAAAAGGTGCGCGACAGGCCACCGAAGAAGGCGTTGCCCTCGGTAAATGCCAGCGAGTAGCCATACACGAACCACAGCACCAAGCCCAGCACGAAGGTGCACAGCACCTGCATCAGCACCGACAACACATTCTTGCTGCGCACCAGGCCGCCGTAGAACAGGGCCAGGCCCGGCACGGCCATCATCAGTACCAGCAGAGTCGAAACCAGCAACCAGGAGATATCGGCTTTATCCATTTTTCAGGCTCCAATGCATCTTTCTTTATCGTTGTCGTTACAGTGCGGCTTCGCCGGACTCGCCTGTCCGGATACGGATGACTTGCTCCAGCGGCGCGGTAAAGATCTTCCCGTCGCCGATCTTGCCGGTGCGTGCGGCTTGTTCGATGACGTCGATCACCTGGTCGACCAGGTGATCGGGCACGGCGGCTTCGACGCGCAGCTTGGGCAAGAAGTCGACGGCATACTCCGCGCCCCGATACAGTTCGGTGTGGCCCTTTTGGCGGCCGAACCCCTTGACTTCGGTCACGGTCAGTCCCTGGACGCCGATTCCGGACAGAGCCACCCGCACCTCGTCGAGCTTGAACGGCTTGATGATGGCAATGATGAGTTTCATGGCAATTCCTCTCGTGGTTGCACTCAGGCATGCCCAATCAAGCAATATCCATGCCAATTTTCCAGGGCAGGCCGCCGGGCGGCGCAGC
Organism: Bordetella sp.; assembly: GCA_035628955.1. Lineage (GTDB taxonomy): Bacteria > Pseudomonadota > Gammaproteobacteria > Burkholderiales > Burkholderiaceae_B > Bordetella_A. The sequence continues at coordinate 750 of DASPIV010000566.1, read as the reverse complement.
GGGAGCAGGCGCGGCTATCGTGCGTATGCGCCCCATGACGGTGCAAAGAACTGTGCGCGCGATCCCTGTCGTGGTGCGTCGCACCGCCACAGGGAGATATGCAACAGAATATTTGGCTTGCCGCCTTGTTGTATCGAATTGCAGCAAACGAGGCGGCTGGCCGAACCATCCCGGGCGTATCGCCAATGGCGCAGCGCAAGCCGCGGGCGCTTCGGGGATGCGGCATGCAAGGGCTGGAATGCGATTCCGCCGGCGCTACATGCGTCAGAATTCAGTGCACTTTCGATATAAATGTATCGAGTCTTCTGAAACGCGGGATTACATGCCGCCGCTTGTGACAGACCGTCAGGTCAGGAAGAATCAATCCATACCGCATTTGCGTGCGGCCAGCACCCCCGGGTGCGATTGTTTCTGGGAGTCGCCAGATGGCGATTCGGTTTTCTCCTGTGCTTTGAGGCGGTGCCGCGTGCGGCCCGCCCATTTTTTTTGCCGCCGGGGTCTACACTGTGGCATCGAGATGAATGCGAGGATGTCATGAACCGCACACAATGGATTGAAGATCTGCAGAAGAACCTGTCCGACCTGATCGCGCGCAGCCCGGCTGCCGATCTGGAACGCAATGTGAAAGCCGTGATGGGCCAGGCCTTCACGAAAATGGATTTGATCACCCGCGAAGAATTCGATGTGCAGGCCGAACTGCTGGCCCGGGCGCGCGAACGGGTCGACCAACTGCACACCCGGGTCCGCCAA
>DASPIV010000565.1:0-6545 GCA_035628955.1 Bordetella sp. | reverse complement strand
TCGGTGACCAGCGCGTCGTCTTCGATGCGGATGCCGATGTCCCAGAATTGCCGGGGCACGTCGTCGGCGGCGCGCACATAGATGCCGGGCTCGATGGTCAGGACCATGCCGCGCTCCAGCGTGCGCCACGGCCGTTCTTCGCTCGAGGCCGGCCCGGTGCGGTAGTCGCCGGCGTCATGCACGTCCAGGCCCAGCCAATGCCCGGTGCGGTGCATGTAGAAGCGGGTATAGGCCCCGGACTCGATCACGCCATCCAGTGATCCTTGCAGCAAGCCCACGTCGAGCATGCCTTGCGCCAGCACCCGCACGGCGGCCTCGTGGGCATCGTTCCAGCCGCGTCCCGGCGCTGTCGCGGCCACGGCGGCTTCCTGGGCCGCCGCCGTCAGGTCGTACAGCGCGCGCTGCGGCCCGCTGAAATGGCCGCTGACCGGAAACGTGCGGGTAATGTCAGAGGCATAGCTGTCGACTTCGCAACCCGCGTCGATCAGCACCAGTTCGCCCGCCCGCAGGACCGTATCGCCCGCCGCGTAATGCAGTACGCAGGCATTGGCGCCGGCGGCCACTATGCTGGGGTAGGCTGGTGCCTGCGCGCCATGGCGGCGAAATTCGTACAGCAGTTCGGCTTCCAGCTCGTATTCGTGCAAGCCCGCCCGCGCAGCCCGCATGGCGCGCGCATGGGCGCCGGCGGAAATGCGTGCCGCCCGCCGCATGGCGGCAATTTCGCCGGCATCTTTCACCAGCCGCATGTCGGCCAGCAGCGGCCGCAGATCGTGGACCTGCGCCGGTGGCCGGCGCCGGCCCCGGCCCTGCTGCTCGGCGTCGGCCTGCCAGTGGCGCAGCTTGCGCTCGACCGGCCCCGTCGCTGCAAAGGAGCGGTACAGCGCGGGCTGGTCCAGCAGCAGGGTGGGCATCAGTTCGTCGAGTTCGTCGATGGCGTGCGCTTCGTCAATACCATAGCGCTCCACCGCGGCTTCCGGCCCGCACCGATAGCCTTCCCATGTTTCCTGTTCGGGATGCCGGGCGCGGCAAAACAGCATTGTCCGGTCGAAGGCGCCCGCTACCAGCACCAGCCATGCATCGGGCTCGGTAAACCCGGTCAGGTAGTAAAAGTCGCTATCGTGGCGGTAGGGGTATTCGGTATCGCGGTTGCGCATGGCGTGCGGCGCGGTGGCCAGCACGGCGATGCCGCCTCCGGCCGCGCGCAGGTGGGCCAGCACGCGGCGGCGCCGGTCGGCGTAAGGAGCGAAGTCGGTAACAGGCAGGCTCATGGCAAACGGGGCGATCGAGGGGCCGGAATGGCGGCCGGACAAAAAGCCGGGCGACAAGGACGAACAGGTGTACTTTACCGCGCCGGCGTGCTGGCCGGGTGTCCGGCTGGCTGCTACAATCCGCGCCACTGTCATTGGGGAGTAGCCATCCTTTGAATCCCCAAAGGAGTCAGCGTCAACAGACTTGGTGGTTTCGTACCCCATGGCGCTGACGGTTCCCGTGCGGCGGCTTTGCCCGCCGTCCGGACCTGCCAGGCGAGACCTTTGGCCGCGATGCGTTCACCCCAGCCGGGCGAGCCGCGTCGTTGCGCCATTGGTATCTGCTCGTCCGGCTGCGCGTCATGCTGCTCACCCTGTTCCTGTTTTTCCTGTCGGCCCTGGTCATCTACTTTGCCTGCGAATATTTCGTCAATGGCATCGAGTGGGTAGGCCATCGCTTCAAGCTGGGCGTTACCGCCACGGGCACGGTGCTGGCCGCCTTTGGCACGGCGCTGCCCGAGAGTGCCGTGACATTCATGGCGGTGGTGTTCGGTACCACGCCCGAACAAAAAGACATAGGCGTGGGGGCCGCCATGGGAGGGCCGTTGGTACTGGCCACCCTGGCCTATGCCGTGGTGGGCTTGGCGCTGTGGCGCGGCGGGCGCGGCGCCGTCCGCATCAACGCCGACCAACAGCGCCTGGCGCGCGATCAGGCGTGGTTCATGGGCGTATTCGTGGCCAAGGTCGGCCTGGGGCTGGTGGCATTTGCCTGGAAGCCCTGGCTGGGGCTGATATTCCTGGGCGTGTACGCACTGTATGTCAAACGTGAATTGTCCAACGACGAAGCATGCCTGGACTGCGACGACCTCGAACCCCTGAAACTGCGCCCGCGCGATGATGATCCGTCGATGGCCTGGGCCTGTATCCAGACGGTGCTGGCGCTGGTGGTGATTGCCGGCGCCTCGCACATCTTCGTGCGCCAGATCGAACTGCTGGGCGTTGCCATGGGTGCTACGCCCCATGTGGCGGCGCTGCTGCTGGCGCCGGTGGCCACCGAACTGCCCGAGATCATGAACGCCCTGATCTGGGTGCGCCAGGGCAAAGAGCGGCTGGCGCTGGCGAACATTTCCGGCGCCATGATGATCCAGGCCACGATACCCAGCGCGCTGGGCATCTTCCTGACGCCCTGGCTGCTCGACGGGCCGCTGGTGGCGGCCGGGGTGGTGACCTTGCTGTCGATCTCGCTGCTGTGGTTGCGGTTTCGCCGGGCCGGCATGAGCGTGCCGGTGTTGTCCACGGTGGGCGGGTTCTATGGGCTGTTCGCCCTGTATCTGGGCTGGTACTTCGTGCGCTGAGCGGGCGCGGCGGATACGGCCCAGCCATAGGCCATTGTTGCGTATAGGGCGCAAAAACCGGGAAAACCCTTGTTCCAGGTCAAAAAATTGCGTAAAATCAATATGTTTACATCATACGGAGTTGTTCTGTGAATACCGATTCCGGCGACAGTTGTCGATCTAGTATCGACGTCGCTGCCTGACAGGATCCACGCAGAAACTCCATCTGCCGCATCCTGCCAGCGCAGGGTGTGGTTTGTGGCGGCAGGTTCTTTGCCGTCAACTTCCCGCCAAACCGCCAGAACCGTTGCTGTGTCTTCGCAGCTTGTGTCGGTGCGCGTGTTTCGTGCGCCGCCGCCTGCCGCTGCGCGGACGCGCGCATTCGCACGAACTGCTCCCCTGCTCAGGGAGGCTGCCATGCGTTTATTCGACCTGTTCATGCGCCGCGCCGGCGTGGACCGCGCTGCGCTCAATCGCCGCCAGGGTATGTCGCGCCTGACTATCGTGTGCCCGCGCGACGCCTTGGGCGCCGTACGCAAACAGATATGCCTGGATTTCGGCGCCGCCGGCCTCGATGTGGCGCAGTTTCAGATCGATTCCGGCCGCGACGCCGATTTCGCCTCTGCCTGCATTACGGTCAATTGTCCGCCCGAGCTGCGGCCCGAACTCATGTCGCAGGCCCGGCGCTTGCGGGCCAATCCGGCCGTGCGCCACGTCCATTTCGGCGCATCGGCCCGCGCCGCCGCCTGATTCCCGCCTTGCCGCGCCACCGGGGTGGCGCGGCTCAACTACAATGCCACCTGGGGCGCATAGTTTGGGGCGCATAGCCCGTTTTTGGTCTGTTTTTTCGGATTTTCGGCATGGATCGGCTCGGCTGGCTCGTACCGTGGGAATTTTCTCCCACTCTGGTGGCTGCCTTTGTGGCGGCCATCGTGCTGTTCGTACGCGGCCAACGCGTGCATCGGGTAACCGGGGCGCGCCAGTTCCTGTTCTGGGTTGGCATGGCGTTGCTGTACCTGTCGTTGCACACCCGCGTCGACTACTACGCCGAACGCATGTTCTTCATCCACCGCATCCAGCACCTGGTCCTGCATCACCTGGGGCCGCTGCTGATCATGGCGGCGTTTCCCGGTTCAGTCATGCGCGCGGGCCTGCCCATGGCCTGGCGGGTGCGGCTGCGCGATTTCCTGCGTACGGCTGGCGGCCGCGCGCTGGTGGCTGTACTGACCAACAAGTATTTCGTGCCGGCGCTGTTCGTGTTCCTGGTGCTGGTCTGGCTGATTCCGTCGGTGCAGTTCTATTCCATGCTCGACTGGCGCCTGTACCGCCTGATGAACTGGTCGGTGGTCATCAGCGGGTTCATGTACTGGAACTTGATCCTCGATCGGCGGCCCAGCCCGCCCGCGGCCATGAGCCCCGGCGGCCGGGTGCTGTCCCCCATTTTGACCATGGCGCCGCAGATGGTGGCCGGCGCCGTCATTGCCTTCACCGAGTCCGACATCTACCCTCTGTTCGAGCTGTGCGGCCGCGCCATCGCCATGTCGGCCCAGACCGACCAGACCATAGGTGGCCTGACCATGTGGATTCCCGCCGCCTTGGTCGAGGTGTTTGGCCTGCTGGTGGCATTGGGTACCCTGATGCGTCTGTCGGGCAAGGGCCGCCTGCGGCCCGAAGACCGCCAGGCACGGGCCCGTGTCCGCGAACGCGAACGTGCCGAGACCGAATCCGGCCAAGCCATCGCCAGCCCCTGATCGCGGGCCTGCCAGGTGTCTGACTCCCGCAGGGTGTCAGACACCGGCTGCCTAGCTGCATGGGAACCTGATCGTCAGCCCACCAACCCGTGGTACTTGCGGCCCAGGGCGACGGTGGCCTGGAACATTCCCGCCTTGCTGCCACAGTCGTATCGCTGCCCCACGTAGCGGTGGGCAAAGACCGGGCGCGCGCCCATCAGCGATGCAATACCGTCGGTAAGCTGGATTTCGTTGCCGGCCCCCATGCGGGTGGCGCGCAGGTGGTCGAAGATTTCGGGCTCGAGTACATAGCGGCCCACTACCGCCAGCGTGGACGGGGCTTCTTCGGGCGCCGGCTTTTCGACGATATGCGTGATGCGCGTCGTGCGGTCGTGGGGTGAACGTGCCGCCACGATGCCGTACTTGCGCGTGTCGTCGCGGGGCACGTCCTGCACGCCCAGCACGCTGGCGTCCTGCGCATAGGATGCATCGATCAGTTGCTTCAGCACCGGCGTGTCGGCATCGATCAGGTCGTCGGCCAGCAGCACGGCGAAGGGCTCGTTGCCCACCGCGGGGGCGGCTGTCAGCACGGCATGGCCCAAGCCCAGCGGGGCGGACTGGCGGATATACAGGCAATTGACATGTGACGGCAGAATGCCGCGCACCATGGCCAGCAATTCGTGCTTGCCCTTGCTTTCCAGATCGGCTTCCAGTTCGGGCGCCGAGTCGAAGTGGTCTTCGATCGCCCGCTTGTTGCGCCCGGTGACGAAAATCAGATCAGTGATACCGGCGGCTACCGCTTCTTCCACGGCGTACTGGATCAGGGGCTTGTCGACCACCGGCAGCATTTCCTTGGGCATGGCCTTGGTTGCCGGCAGAAAACGGGTGCCCATTCCTGCGACAGGAAAAACGGCTTTGCGGATTGGGCGCATGAGGACCTCGGATAGAAAATTGAGTAAACCGCCAAACTTTTTGCCGGCGGTCGCTATCATATTGCCATGAACCGCAGGCATACGATATTCAGGTATCCCATTGTGAAGCGCGGGCTGGCTGGCGCACTGAGTCTGGCGCTGGCCTTGCCCGTCGCGCCGGCCCTGGCCCAGCCTATGGGTCTGCCGTCCATGGGCGCGGCCTCGTCGGCCGATCTTTCCCCCGCGCTGGAACGCCAGTTGGGCGAAGCCATCATGGCCCAGGGCCGGCGCGATCCTACCTATATCAACGACCCCGAGCTTACGCAGTACTTGACCACCATGGGGCGCAAGCTGGCGGCCTATGCGCCCGGCGCCGTGCCCGATGTCGAGATGTTCGGCGTGCGGGATCCCGAAATCAATGCTTTTGCCATGCCTGGCGGCTTCATCGGGGTGCACAGCGGCCTGATTGTCTCGTCCACCAGCGAATCCGAGCTGGCCTCGGTGCTGGCACACGAAATCGGCCACGTAGTGCAGCGTCACATCGCGCGCGGCATGACCCAGCAAAGCCAGAACAGCGTGGTCATGATGGCCAGTATGGCGGCCGCCTTGCTGGCGGCGCTGGCGGGCGGGGGCGGCAACCTGGCCATGGGGGTGGCGGCGTTTGGCCAGGCCGCGGCCATCAACCGCCAATTGGGCTTCTCGCGCGATGCCGAACGCGAGGCCGACCGCGCCGGGTTCCAGATGCTGACCAAGGCTGGCTACGATCCCGCCGGCATGGTGCGCATGTTTTCGCGCCTGATGAACGCCTCGCGCCTGAACGAGGGCTTGGGCGGCGGCGCCTGGGCCAGTACCCACCCGCTGTCCATCGAACGGATGTCCGACGTCCAGAACCGCGCGCGCAACTTGCCTGCCGAGAAACACGTCGACAGCGACGACTACTGGTACATGCGTGCCAAGATGCGCGTGGTGCAGGGGCGCGATGCGGTCAGCCTGCGTACCGCCGGGCAGCAACTGCAAGACGATGCGCGCACCCTGACGGGCGTGCAGCAGTCGGCAGCCTACTACGGCCTGGCGCTGCAGGCCTTTCAGCGCAACCGCCTGGACGAGGCCCAGCGCTACCTGGATCAGGCCAGTGCCGGCCACAGCAGCCCGCAGCTTGCGAGGCTGGGCATCGACCTGGCCGCCGCGCGCAAAGACAACGCCCGGGCGCTGGAACTGGCTTCGGCGGCCATCAAGCGCTGGCCCCAGCAGCGTGCCCTGGGCATCGCCTACGCGCAGGCGCTGCAAGGCGCCGGGCGCCATGCCGAGGCCCAGGCCTACCTG